>JAJXVA010000283.1 GCA_021782435.1 Pseudomonadota bacterium | reverse complement strand
GGCCCGGCTTGAACCGCGTAAAGAACAATGCGCGCCGCGTCCGCCTTGTCCGGTGGGAAACGCGCCTCGACGAACGCCGGCCCGAAAAGTGGCAGGGACGCAAACGGCGTGCCCGCTGCCTTGGCCAGTTCTGTGGCGCTTAGTTCGTTGGCATGCTCGATGTCAAACTGCCCCGCGCTGTAGACCACATAGACGGGGCGCGCTGTGAACGCCGTGTGGAGGCCGTATCCCAGCGCCGCTAGTTGTACACCACCGATGATGGCGAGATCTCGAGCTAGGTGTGCGTGCGGCTTCGTGGGCGACGCGGCGACGAGCGTGCAGAGGGGACCGGCGCCGATGTCGACCCCGGCCATGACCAGCAGGATCGAAAAAATATTATCCAGTTGCGCGAGGGGTGGCGGGTACCCGACGAACACGACCAAGGCCGCCGCCGATCCAACAACCAGAGCGCTGATCGTGAGATGGGCGAGGACGAATCGCAGGCGATACCGCATACCGGCCATTTTGCGGGATGAACGCGCTCGGACTATGCAAAAACAGGCCAGCGTCCTCGCCGGAAACCGGCTGCAGAGGCTGGCCTGTATTGGGACGGGAACCGGAGGCGATCCGCAGTGAAATGCGGGGGGCTCCAATTCCCTGGCCAGGACAGTCGGAATGACCTATTGACAGCTTGATGGAGCATATTGAGCGGGTAGCGTCGCCGCAACCGCGGGGGTAACTCCACTGAAACCATCCTTTGTGGCAGTCACGCTCGTGGTCGATTCGCAGGCCCAGTCGATGGAGCCGGCATCACCAGCAGTGGTCGCCGCCGTAGCAAGAGAAACCACTGTCGTTTGGCCGGAAACGGAAATACCGGGGATCAGGTCCAGAATCATCCCCTGAATCTGTACCGGAGCCGCGCTGTTCGCGCCACCAAATGTGATGGCGATGTCGCCGCTCGCCGGGTCGATCTGGATGGCGGACACGTACTTGGATGAGGGGGGGGAGGTGTTATAGGCCGCAGCCGCCGCGCTCAATCCCGTTACGCCACCAGATGTATATCCCTCGCCCACCGCCGTCTTGGCGGCGTCGGCCAAGCTCAGGCCCTCGGTCACCTTCGCGCGAATGGTGTACGTCTGATATTGTGGGATCGCGATGGCCGCCAGGATGCCGATGATCGCCACGACGATCATCAGTTCGATCAGCGTGAAACCGCGCTGGATTTTGTCTTTCATGGGTGGACTCCTTGCTGTTTGTCCGGCATTGAGCCGGGTTCCGAAAGCTTCTAAAGCAAGGAACGTACCAAATTATTCGGCCATGATGTGCGAGAGATGGCCGGTGTTTGGCGATGATTTGCGGGCCGGGCTGACGAAAGGTGGCAGCTTGGTGACGGATCTTGTCAGTCGCCCGCCCGTTCCTCGTCACTGACAATTGGTCGGCGCATATCGGCTCGGCAACGGCGTGGCGGGCATTTCGACCGGAAGTTGTTGCTGGGTCGCCGTGATCGAGGTGGAACTCGCGCAGGCCCAGTCGACCGTGCCGGTCTCCCCGGCGACGAGGACGGCTTTGTTGATGGACGGCGTGAGCATCAACTGTGTACCCGCCAATTGCGGCACCAAAGGCGAATAGGTAATGGTGATGGCGCCCGGATGGGCGGGATCCGCATTGAAGTCGGCGATCCGGATGGCGGAGACGTATTTGCTCTGTGCGCCCGCCCCGGATTCTTGGGCATTCCAGTAGGCTGCAGCGGCACTAAGGCCGGTCATCCCTTCCGAGACGAAGGACTCGGCGACCGATTCCTGCGCCGGCGCGGCAATATTCAACCCTTCCATTGCTTTTGATCGGGTCGTATAGGTCTGGTACTGGGGAATTGCAATTGCCGCCAGGATGCCGATGATCGCCACGACGATCATCAGTTCAATGAGCGTGAAGCCGGACTGGACCGGGGCCCAGGATTTCGTGAGACGGGTCGAAGGCATGTCAAAATTAAATGGAGCAGGTGGGGAGGCAATTCGCACCGTGTTTGCGGTTCCGTATGCAAGAGTTATACCAAAAATAGGGGATATGGAGCGGAGATCGTGCCCATGATTGCGGGTTGGTTCAGACGTTGGTTAGTCAAGGAACCCGGTGGAGCAGCCGCGATGTCTGCCCAACCGCCTTCCTCCGCGCCCCTGTCGGCCGATCGGCTGGCGGAGGAAATGCGCTCGGTGCAAACCGATCTTGTCCAGGGGCGCAACGACGCGGCGCTGGCGCGTGTGGAGGCGTTAGCGCGCAGCAACCCGGACGAACCCGAGGTGCAAACGCACCTGGGTGTCAGCCGCCATTTGATGGGCGATATCGCCGGAGCGATCGAACCGCTGATGATGGCCGTGCGGCTCGACCCCAAAAATGCCCGCGCCTACTTCTTTCTTTCCGTAAGTCTGGCCTCGGAGGATCAGCCGGAGGATGCGCTGGTCGCCGTGCGAAATGCCTTGGCCTATGCGCCGCGGACCCAAAGTTATCTAGCTCAGGCAGGGAACCTCAGCGGCCGATTGGGT
>JAJXVA010000282.1 GCA_021782435.1 Pseudomonadota bacterium | reverse complement strand
GCGCGCCTGCCGCGAACTCGGCATTCCGACCGTCGCCGTCCATTCCACCGCGGATGCCACCGCCATGCATGTGCGGCTGGCCGATGAATCGGTCTGCATCGGCCCGCCGGCGGCGCGCGACAGCTATCTCAACATCCCCTCCATCCTCTCCGCCGCCGCCATCACCGGCGCCGACGCCATTCATCCGGGCTACGGCTTCCTGTCGGAGAACGCGAAGTTCGCCGAGATGGTCGAAGCCCACGGCCTGACCTTCATCGGCCCGGCGCCGGCGCATATCCGCATGATGGGCGACAAGATCGCCGCCAAGGCGGCGATGGCCGCGCTGGGCGTGCCGCTGGTGCCGGGGTCGGACGGGGAAGTGGTGGACCTCGCCGCCGCGCGCGAGGTCGCCGCGCGCATCGGCTACCCGGTGCTGGTCAAGGCCGCCGCCGGCGGCGGTGGGCGCGGCATGAAGGTGGCGCAGGCGCCGGATCAGCTGGAGGAGGCGTTCCGCACCGCGCGCGCCGAGTCCGCCGCCGCCTTCGGCAACGACGCGGTGTACCTGGAAAAATACCTCGACCGTCCGCGCCATATCGAGTTCCAGATCCTGGCCGACAATCACGGCGCCGTGGTGCATTTCGGCGAGCGCGACTGCTCCCTCCAGCGCCGCCATCAGAAGCTGCTCGAGGAAGCCGGTTCCCCGGCCTTGAGCGGCGATGATCGCGCCCGCATGGGCCGGACCGTCACCGCCGCTTTGGCCCGGCTCGGCTACCGCAACGCGGGAACCCTGGAGTTCCTCTATCAGGATGGGCAGTTCGCCTTCATCGAGATGAACACGCGCTTGCAGGTGGAGCATCCGGTCACGGAAATGCTCTGCGGGATCGATCTGGTGCGCGAGCAGCTCCGCGTCGCCGCCGGCGAGAAGCTGGGCTACGGCCAGGACGAGATCGCCTTCACCGGCCATGCCATCGAATGCCGGGTCACCGCCGAGCATCCCGAGACCTTCACCCCGTCCCCGGGCAAGGTGACCGCCTTCCATGCCCCGGGCGGGCTCGGGGTGCGGGTCGATTCCGCGCTCTATGCCGGGTATGTGGTGCCGCCCTTCTACGACAGCATGGTGGCCAAGCTGATCGTCCATGCCCCCACGCGGGCCGATGCGATCGCGCGGCTGCGCCGGGCGCTCGACGAATTCGCGGTGTTGGGGATCGAGACCACCCTGCCGCTGCACCGGCGCATCGTCGATGCCCCGGCCTTCCAGCGCGGGGACTACACCATCCACTGGCTCGAAGACTTCGTGCAAGCCGCGCCGGGCTGACGGCACCCAGGGAACGCCGCCGCAATGATGTATTTCAGCCGTCTGAAAGCCACCCTGGTGCTGGCCGTGTGCCTGCTGGGGGTGCTGCTCTGCCTGCCCAACGCCTTCCGGTCCCCGGCGCCCTGGCTGCCGTGGCGGACGGTGCATCTGGGGCTCGATCTGCAGGGCGGCAGCTATCTGCTGATGCAGGTCGATATGCAGGCGGTGGTGAAGGAGCGGCTGGACGGCCTGCTGGACAGCACCCGCCAGGCGCTGCGCCACGCCCCGGGCGGGCAGCCGGTGTTCTACCGCGCGCTGGTGGCCGATATCGCCAGGAACCGGGTGGTGCTCACGCTCCGGGACCCGGCGCAGACCGGGGCGGCACTGACGGTGCTGCGGCCGTTGGCGGCCATCGACCCGGCCACCGGGACGCCCGATCTTGCCGTCACCTCGCCGGCGCCGGGGCGGATCGCGCTGACCTTGTCCACCGCGGCGCTGACCTCGCGCGCCAGCGCGGCGGTGCAGCAATCGATCGAGATCGTCCGCCGCCGCATCGATGCCACCGGGGTGGTCGATCCCGAGATCACCCGCCAGGGCGAGTCGCATATCGTGGTGCAGCTGCCCGGGCTCGGCGATCCGTCTCGGATCAAGCGCCTGCTGGGCAGGACCGCGCATATGACCTTCCAGCTGGTCGATGACGGCGTCGCCCCCGGGACGGTGCCGCCGCCCGGGGTCTCGTTCCTGCCGATGCAGGCGGATCCGAAGCAGCAGGTCGCGGTCTATGACCGGGTCGATGTGGACGGGTCGGACCTCACCAACGCCTCGGCCGGCACCGATCCGCAGAGCGGGGAATGGGTGGTCAATTTCACCTTCAATTCGATCGGCGCCCGCCGGTTCGGCGACGTCACCCGCACCCATGTCGGCCGCCGCTTCGCCATCGTCCTGGACGGCAAGGTGCTGAGCGCGCCGGTGATCCGCGAGCCGATCCTGGGCGGATCGGGCCAGATCAGCGGCAGCTTCACCGCTCGCTCGGCCTCCGACCTCGCGCTGCTGTTGCGCGCCGGCGCGCTGCCGGCGCCGCTCACGGTGGTGGAGCAGAACTCGATCGGGCCCGAGCTCGGTGCCGATTCGATCCGCGCCGGGGCGATCGCGCTGGGGGCCGGGTTCCTGCTGGTGATCGCCTTCATGGGGATTTTCTACGGGGTGCTGGGCTGGTTCGCCAACGTGGCGCTGGTGGTCAATCTGGTG
>JAJXVA010000066.1 GCA_021782435.1 Pseudomonadota bacterium | reverse complement strand
TGGGTTCACAAAATGTGCCCCTTTCCCTCCCGTCACTGAATTCTCACCGACACCGGAACAGGCGTGGATTTGCTCTCCTTCTGGCCACCTGCTCGGACCCTCTCGGCTAATCCAACCCGCATTGTGCGTGAACCATAGTGTCCGGGGCAGCGCGGCCAGATATGAGTGAGGAGTGGGCGCGTCGCTGAACGCCAATCAAAGCAACGCGCTTCAACCGGAGGTGATCTGGCGCAGATGAGCCGAGTTTTCGTCCCAGCCGGGGCGTTCCAGCACGGTCAGAAATAGATGCACCTTACGTTCGAGCGCGGTTTCCAGCTCGCGTCGCGCAGCACTACCGATGGCGCGGATACGGCTGCCGCCATCGCCGATGAGTATCGATTTGTGGCTGGCGCGACCAACCAGGATGACAGCGTCGATCCGTACCGAACCGTCCTTGCGCGTTTCGAAGCGTTCGGTTTCGACCGCGGTGCCGTAAGGAACCTCCTGCTGGGTTTGTAGAAACACCTGTTCGCGCACCATTTCTGCGGCCAACAGCCTATCCGGCAAATTGGTCAGGTCGTCGTCAGGGTAGAGATGGGGGGATTCCGGCAGGACAGCGGCGAGCGCATCCAGTAGGTCGGCCACGCCATCGCCGGTGACGGCACTGATCATGAAGACCCGATCAGCCGGCAGAATGGTCGTGATCGCCGCGGTCAAGGTGAGTAGCGTGGGGGGAGCGACCAGATCAGTTTTGTTCAGCACCAGCCAGGGTCGGATGGATCTTTCGGCAAGCGTTGCCAGCAGCGTGCGCACACCATCGGTGAGACCGGCCTTGGCATCGATCATCAGCAGCGAGATATCAGCACTGGCGGCGCCTTCCCAGGCAGCATCCACCATAGCCCGGTCGAGTTGGCGGCGGGGGCGGAAAATGCCGGGCGTATCGACCAGCAGGATTTGCGTTTGTTGACGCAGCACAATGCCGAGCACACGAAACCGAGTGGTCTGCGCCTTCGGCGTGACGATGGACAGCTTGGCGCCCACCATGCGATTGAGCAGGGTGGATTTGCCGGCGTTCGGCGTACCAAGCAGGACGACGTAACCGCAACGGAGGCTCATGAGGGTTTCACCTGGGCCAGTAACTGGGCGGCGGCCAGATGTTCGGCGACGCGCTTGCTGCCTGCCTCGGCGCTGGCTTCGCCCAAGGTGCCGTTAGGGCCGTCGATTCGAACCTGAACCGAAAATATGGGCTGGTGTGGTGGGCCGGAGCGGGCGACGACATTATAGTGCGGCAAGCCAAGGCCGCGGCCCAGCGTCCATTCCTGAAGCGCGCTTTTGGCATCCTTGGGGGGCACACGCTGGGCACTGAGCACGGGCTCCCATGCGCGGCGAATGAAGCTGCGCGCGGCTTGCAGTCCGCCATCGAGATATAGCGCACCAATAGCGGCTTCCAGCGCATCGGCGGTGACCGTCGCGCGGGATTTGACGCCGGCCCGGGCCTCACCCGGGGAAACCGCCAGAATCTCGGTCATGCCGATCGCCTCCGCGATGGTGGCAAGTGCCGGCTGGGCGACGAGTTGGGCAAGGCGGCGGCCCAGTTCGCCCTCCTGTTCGGCAACGAAACGTTCAATCAGCCACTCGGCTATGACGAGGCCGAGAACGCGATCTCCGATGAATTCTAGGCGTTCGTTGGAGCCGAGGCTGCGTGATGTACCGGGGGCGCGGCGCGCAGCAGACCGGTGGGTCATCGCCTCGGCCAGCAAATCGGGGTTGCTGAAACGATGCCCAAGAATGCGCGCGGCGGCCTCGGCTAGGTCAGGATTGCCCGGTGGCACAGCGGTCAGTGAACACGCATCAGTAGCCGGTTCCAGCGAATTTCCAGCGGCCAGCACCAGAATTGCCACCAGGGATGCTCGGCATCGAACGAAAAGAATATGATTTCCGCGTGGCCAACGAGATTGGCGAGCGGGATGTAGCCGACATGGTCGAGAACGCGGCTGTCCTGAGAATTGTCACGATTGTCGCCCATGCCGAACACGGTACCGGGGGGCACGATATATTCCTGGGTATTGTCGAGGGGGCCGAGGTCTGCAGTCTTCAAGATCGCGTGGGTGACGGGCTTGCCGTGACCGGACGGCGGCAGGGTTTCGGTGTAGCGCTGGTATTCGGTCGGTGGCCCATCACCTGTGGCGATATAGGGGCCGACCAGTATGCTCGGCACCACAACGCCATTGAGATAAAGCTGGCCGCTTTTCATCTGGATATGGTCACCGGGCAGACCGACGATACGCTTGATGTAGTCGATGCTGGTATCGGTTGGCAGGCGGAACACCGCGACATCTCCCCGGTGGGGCTCACTGCCGAAAATACGTCCCGAGAACAAATCCGGCGATAGAGGCAGAGAGAACCGGGAATAACCGTAGCTGAACTTGGAGACGAAAACGAAATCCCCGACCTGAAGCGTCGGGATCATCGAGCCTGACGGGATGTTGAACGGTTCGAACAGGAACGACCGGACGCCGATGGCGATGAGCCCGGCGTAAACGACAGTCTTGATCGCCTCCATCAGCCCGCCTGGGTTGGCTTGTGCCGGTCTGCGTCGCTTCTGCACCTCAAAGCCCCTGATTTACTCGGGGGTTCAAGCCCCCCTGGGTGTGGCCTGTCAAGCCGGGCGTGGTGATAGCACAATATTCAGGGCGCCGGATCAGCGAGGATGAGCACCTGCGCGTAGGCGTATGGCGCTTCATCGGTCAGCGTGAGCAGCAGGCGGCAGATCATGTGGAGCGGGGTTATTGCCACGAGGCGGGCCGCCGCACCGCCGGTAAGCGCCAGGGTAGGCTGGCCAGAAGGAAGATTGACGACACCAATTTCACTTAGATGAACCCCGGCCGAAAACCCGGTGCCTAACGCCTTCGCGCAGGCTTCCTTGGCAGCGAAACGCTTGGCATATGTCGCGGCCCGTAGCGATGGCGTGCGGCTTTGTGCCTTTGCGCACTCGGTTGCGGTGAACACGCGCTGCGCGAAGCGCTCGCCGTGACGGTTGAGCGCGCGCTCGATGCGGCGGATATCACAGAGGTCTGCGCCGAGGCCAATGATCATGAACGGGCACGGATTCCGTGGGTCAACCGCGCGCGCGCTCGGCCTCGTGCACGCTCGTCGCGGCGCGCAGACCGGCGATGACATTGGTGAGGTGGCGCAGGTCGCGTACTTCGACATCGACCAGGATTTCGGCGAAATCCGCCTGACGACTGGCCACCTTGAGCGATACCACGCTACCTTCCTGACGGGTGACGGCATTGACGATGGCCGCCATGGCGCCCGGTTCGTTGCCAGCGATGACGGAAATTCGCCCGACATGCGGGGCGGCCGCTTGCTCGGAAGGGTCCCAGTCGACGTCAATGAAGCGTTCCGGAGTGGCGGTAAAGCTTTCCAGGGTCTGGCACCCCTGGGTGTGAATGGTGACACCCTTACCGGTAGTGACGATACCAACGATACGGTCCCCAGGCAGTGGGCGGCAGCACCCGGCATAATGCACCGCCATGTTGGCCAGCAGGCCGCTGATGGGCAAGCTGGTCTGGGCGGGTGCGGTGTGGCGGGCCGCACGCGGCGGCAATTCCGGGATCAAGCGCGGGCCACGAGCGGCCTGGCGTAATTCCGGGTAGCACGCATGTACTACGTCGCGGGGACCGATATGCCCGTCGCCGACCGCAGCATAGAGGTCCTCAAGACCAGGACATTTCAGACTTCTGAGCGCGGCTTCGAGGATTTTTTCGCTGCCATCGACACCTTCCTGGCGGAACGCCCGGGTTAGGGCCGCACGCCCATCGGCAATATATTTTTCCCGCTGAATGGCATGAACGTAGCGGCGGATGCGGGCGCGCGCTTTGCCGGTAACAACGAACTTTTCCCAGGTGGGACTGGGTGTGCTGTTACGTGACGTAAGAATTTCTACCTGATCCCCATTCTGCAACTCATGGCGCAAGGGCACCAGCCGACCGTTGACTTTAGCACCGACGCAGGTGTCTCCAATCTGGCTGTGCACTGCATAAGCGAAATCAATCGGCGTGGCGCCCCGCGGCAATTGGATCAGTGTGCCCTTAGGGGTGAAACAGAAGACTTGGTCCTGATAGAGTTCGAGCTTGGTATTTTCGAAGAATTCGTCGGCGGCGGCGGAATTCTCGAGGATTTCCAGAAGATCCTGAACCCAGGGCAAGCGCTGCGCGTCCGGTGTGGCGGTGCCCGACCCGTCGGTTTTGTAGACCCAGTGCGCGGCCACCCCGCGATCCGCGACTTCGGCCATGTCCGGGGTGCGGATCTGCACCTCGATTTTCTGGTTGCGAGGTTCTCGCAGCGTGACACCGGTGTGTAGAGAGGCGTAGCCATTGGCCTTCGGAGTGGAAATGTAGTCCTTGAAACGGCCGGCAATGACTGGGAATGCGGAATGCACCGCGCCCAGCGCACCATAACAGGCTTCCCGCGTGGGCACGATCAGGCGGAAGGCCATGATATCCGAGAGTTGTTCGAACGTGACATTACGGCGCCGCATCTTTTCCCAGATAGAGTAGGGAGATTTTTCGCGACCAACGATTTCGATGACCGGAACACAGGCCGCCGCGCATGCCTTGGCGAGTTCGCTTGCGATTTCTGCTATGGCATCAGCGCCCTGGCCGCGCAGATATTTCAGGCGGGCGGATATCGTGTCGTAGGCCTCGGGCTCCAGTTGCTGAAAAGCGAGGGTTTGCAGCTCTATTTTGACGGCGTCCATGCCGATGCGTTCGGCGAGCGGAGCATAGATCTCCATGGTCTCGCGGGCGATGCGTTGACGGCGTTCTTGGCTGCGCACGAAATGGAGCGTGCGCATATTGTGCAGTCGGTCGGCGAGCTTGACCAGCAGCACCCTTATATCTCGGCTCATGGCCAAAACGAGCTTGCGGAAGTTCTCTGCTTGCTTGGTGCGATCGGATTGCAGTTCAAGCCGAGTTAGCTTGGTTACGCCATCGACCAGACCCGCGACATCCGAACCGAAGCGACGGTCGAGCATGTCCAGCGTGATTTTAGTGTCCTCAATCGTATCGTGCAGCAGCCCAGTCGCGATGCTGTGACCATCAAGCCGGAAGCCGACGAGAATTTCGGCGACCGCCACCGGGTGGGTGATGTAGGGGTCGCCATTGTCGCGCTGCTGGGTGGCATGAGCCTCGGCTGCCAAGCCATAGGCTGCTTCGATCAGGCCGATATCGGCGTCCGGGTCGTAGGCGAGCAGCTTTCCGGTCAGCCCGGACTGCTTGAGCCAGTCAGTGCGCAGCGTGGCCGAGGGTTGCGCACCATCCGGCATGATCAGATGTGCCAGACCGGCACCGGCCGGTGTTCTGACCTAGATAGGGTTTCGCGGGCGATGCGCCGGGCCACAGCTTAGCGGCGGCGGCCGCCCAGTTCGGCCTCGATCGCCGCCTCGATATCGTCGGGCGACATATCCTCGTTCTCGATCCGCATGTGCGACATTTCCTCCTCGGCAGAGACATCCTGAAGGCCGAAGATGTTCTGATCGGTTGGGATCAGATCCATGACTTCCTCGTCGGCGGGTTCCGGCTCGGGCGCCCGGGCGAGAGACTTCACCAGGTCCAGTTCCAGCTTCTCGAGCGGAATGGTTTCCTCGGCGATCTCGCGCAGCGCGACGACGGGGTTTTTATCGTTGTCGCGGTCCAGCGTCGGTGCTTCGCCCCGGCTCAGGTTGCGGGCGCGTTGCGCCGCGAGCAACACAAGCTCGAAGCGATTGGGAATCTTCTGGACACAATCTTCGACGGTCACGCGGGCCATGCGTCACCCTTTCTGGTTAGTGAGATACGTCGGCACAAAGCGCGGTCAATAAGCCGAGGCCACGCTCCGCGCAAGCTTCGCGCCAGGCCGGCCAAACCCCTGGCGCGGAATCCGTCGCCGAACAGCGGGATCAGGTCCCCTTCAGGTGCTTGATGCAGGCACTGTAATAGCCGCCCCCCTTTTGTATCCAGGTCATACCGCCGTTACCACCCTTGGCTTTGTTGGCATGGTACTGGTCAAGGCAGGTCTTTTCCCGGGCCTTTCCGGCACTGAGCTTGCTGTACTTAGCATCGATCTTCGCGGGGAACACCGCCGCACCCGAAGCCGGGGTAGTGGCTTCGGTTGCAGTGGTTTTCTTTTTGGATTTTGCAAAAGCGGCGCCGGGCGTGCCAGCGAGGGCAAGGCCTGCCAGGGCGAAGGCGGCGAGCTGGAAGCGCGAACGGATCATTGTGTCCCCCGGGTCCGATTGCTGAACGAAGCCTTGCTCCTGCGTCTAGACCCTGATTGGGGCGGAAATTTGGCCACCAAGCGGAACAGTTTCAGGGTTTCCGATCGGTGTTTCTCGGTTTTCCACGACGGGTGCATGGGCCGCAATCGGTCCCAGGTCATTGCCGATACCCGTAGGATTCAGAATGACTTAGTCGTCTGTTTTGCCTGATCCATCCGTCCCGTCGGTCTGAGCGGAAGCGGCAACCGCATGGGGCAGGACCTTGGCCAGCAAACCTGAGACCACGCCGGGTGGTATGCCGTGCTTTTCGGCCAGTGCCTCTATCTGGTCGGAGGGGAAAACCTGCGTGATATCAGAGATAGCCGCCGAGGCGGGTCCTGAGCTGGCCCAGCTCTGCACCTGATCTGCGAGACCGGACTGGTTCAGCTTGTCGATCAGTCCAGACATGCCGCCGTGCTGATCGATCAGATCGGATAGCAGATTTTGCGCGGCCGGCGCGTGAGATTCGAGCCCGCCGAGATTGCCAAGCAGACCCCCAAAGAAACCGCTCATGGAAAACCTCCCGTGTCCATCGTGTTGTGACATGACGACGATGGCAGGATTGCACCGGGCGCGGCCGAAAAGCCAGCCGCTATTGACGCGGCTTGCTCGGCGATGTTGCATCGCATCATGGGTTCGACGCGTTTTTGTGTCGCATCCTTGTCGCAGAAGCGTTGACCCGTTCCGAAGCCAGCCCATAACCGAGACACCGGGTACGGACACGACGCCCAGGGGGAGTGGCGAGATAACGATGCGAGACGTGCGCGATGCCCTTTTAGTGGGCCGCAATTCCGAGGGCAGGCTGGTCCGCCGGCCGATGTCCCCGTTCATGATACCGAAGGATTACCGCCCGCAGCTAACCAGCGTGCTATCGATCTCAAATCGCATCAGCGGGGTCGCGTTGTGCGCCGGAGTTTTGCTGGCCGCCTGGTGGCTGCTGGCGCTAACGGTCGGGGATGCCGAATTTGCCGAAGTGCGCCGCTTCACGGTGTCGCCCGTCGGTCTAATACTGCTGTTCGGCTGGACCCTGGCTTTGGTTTACCACACCCTGGGCGGGCTGCGGCACCTGATGTGGGATACTGGGCACGGCTTCGATTTGCCGAGCGTGCACCGCACGGGATGGGCCGCTGTAGGGCTGAGCCTGGGGCTTACCGCCACACTTTGGGTTGGCGCGATCTGGTGGCTTGGCTGAAGGGGCGGACGCGGAACATGTCAGGCAAAACGGAAACACCGCGCGTGGCGGTGATGCGGTCGTATCTCGGCCGGGCACGCGGACTGGGGGCCGCCGGCACCGGAGTTGAACATTGGTGGGCGCAACGGGTGGGCACGGTCGCGCTGTTGCCACTGACCGCGTGGTTCGTGTTCACCGTGCTGCATCTGGCCCCGATGGACCGCGCCGCTGCCCTGAACTTCTTGCACGCGCCCTGGAATGCGACGCTGCTGGTCGCGTTCATTCTGGTGACGTTTCACCATATGCAACTCGGACTGCAGGTGGTGATCGAGGACTACCTGCAGGCTGGCACCCGCACGATGGCCATGCTGGTGATGCGCGGGACGATTGGACTGGTTGGGCTGGCCTGCCTGCTGGCGGCCCTGCGTCTTGCGATCTGAGCGGAACTCCAAATCATGAATTCGATCACCCTGCCGACGCGCGGCGCTTACCAGATCATTGATCATACCTACGACGTAGTGGTTGTGGGGGCGGGCGGTTCGGGCCTGCGCGCCACCATGGGCATGGTGCAGGCCGGTTTGAAAACGGCGTGCATAACCAAAGTATTCCCGACGCGCAGCCATACCGTGGCGGCACAGGGCGGTATTGGTGCGGCCTTGGGCAACATGGGCGAGGATGACTGGCGCTGGCACATGTATGACACCGTCAAAGGGTCCGACTGGCTGGGCGACCAGGACAGCATCGAATATATGTGCCGGGAGGCAATACCGGCGGTGCACGAACTGGAGCATTTCGGCGTGCCGTTCAGCCGGACCGAAGACGGTAAAATTTATCAGCGCCCGTTCGGCGGGCACATGAAGGATTACGGACGGGAACCCGCTATGCGCGCCTGCGCCGCGGCCGACCGCACCGGCCACGCCATCCTGCACACGTTGTATCAGCAAAGCCTAAAATACGACGCTGAATTCTTTGTTGAATATTTCTCGCTTGACCTGGTAATGGACGACGAAGGCGTGTGCCGCGGGGTGATGGCCTGGTGCCTCGAAGACGGCACACTGCACCGGTTTCGGGCACAGTTGGTGGTGCTGGCAACCGGTGGTTATGGCCGCGCCTTTTTGTCCTGCACTTCGGCGCATACCTGCACCGGCGATGGTGCCGGCATGACGTTGCGGGCCGGGCTTCCGGCGCAGGACATGGAGTTCGTACAGTTTCATCCGACCGGAATTTTTCCGGCGGGCTGTCTGATCACGGAAGGTGCGCGTGGAGAGGGCGGTTACCTGACCAACGCCGAGGGCGAGCGTTTCATGGAGCGCTACGCACCGACCGCAAAGGATCTGGCCAGCCGCGACGTGGTTTCCCGCTCGATGACGCTCGAAATCAATGCCGGGCGCGGGGTGGGGCCGCACAAGGACCATATTTTGCTACATCTAGAGCATCTGGGCGCAGATTTATTGCACCAGCGCCTCCCCGGAATTTCCGAGACGGCACGAATCTTTGCCGGCGTGGACGTGACCCGCGAGCCGATACCGGTGCTGCCCACCGTGCATTACAACATGGGTGGTATCCCAACCAACTATCGCACTGAGGTGTTGCGCCCGACTGCTAACGACCCCGATGCGGTGGTGCCGGGGTTGATGGCGGTGGGCGAGGCGGCCTGCGTTTCGGTGCATGGCGCCAACCGACTAGGCACGAACTCCCTACTCGATTTGGTGGTGTTCGGACGGGCGGCGGCCTTGCGGGGGGCGGAAATCGTGCGGGCCGGGGCCAGGCAGCCGTCCTTGCCGCCACGGGCCGGCGAAGACGCGCTGGATCGGTTCGACCGGGTGCGACATGCGAACGGCGGCACCAAGGTTGCGGCGCTGCGCGAACGCATGCAGCGCACCATGCAGGCGCATGCGGCAGTGTTCCGAAATACGGAAAGCCTTCAGCATGGCTTGAAAAAAATGCATGAAATTTACGCGGCACAGGCGGATATCCAGGTGACCGACCGATCGCTGATCTGGAATTCCGACCTTGTGGAAGCGCTGGAACTGACCAACCTGATGGGCAATGCGCTGGTGACCATGGCTTCGGCCGAGGCACGGCATGAAAGCCGTGGCGCGCACGCGCATGACGACTACCCTGACCGAGACGACGCGCATTGGATGAAGCATAGTCTGGCCTGGTGCGATGACGGTAGGGTTCAGCTTGGCTATCGGCCGGTGCGAATGCAAACCTTGACCAATGAGGTTTCAGTATTTCCGCCGAAGCCGAGAGTTTACTAAATTCCGCCAGGCGGCAAATCAAAGGCAGGGCGATGGTTCAGTTTTCACTACCGAAGAACAGCAAGGTGACGGCGGGTCGCCGCTTTCCGGCACCGGAAGGTGCGACGCGGGTCAAGGCGTTCCAGATTTACCGCTGGAACCCCGATGACGCGCAGAACCCTCGCGTGGACAGCTACGAAATCGACCTGGATAAATGCGGGCCGATGGTGCTGGATGCGCTGATCAAAATAAAGAATGAGATCGATTCCAGCCTGACTTTCCGCCGCTCCTGCAGGGAAGGCATCTGCGGATCCTGCGCGATGAACATAGACGGCACCAACACCCTGGCGTGCCTGAAGCCGATCTCGGATATACGCGGCGCAGTCCGCATCAACCCACTGCCGCACATGGCGGTGGTCAAGGATTTGGTGCCCGACCTGACCCAGGTATATGCGCAGTTACGATCGATCGAACCCTGGCTGAAGTCCGAAACAGCGCCTCCCCCGGACGGCGAGCGGCGACAAAGCCCGACCGAGCGAGCCAAATTGGATGGTATGTGGGAATGCATTTTGTGCTTCTGTTGCACCACGAGTTGCCCGAGTTACTGGTGGAACGGCGACCGCTATCTGGGACCAGCGGTGCTGCTGGCGGCGTATCGGTGGATTGCCGATAGTCGCGATGAAGCGACCGGCGAGAGGCTGGATGCGCTGGAAGACCCGTTCAAACTTTACCGATGCCACACGATCATGAACTGCACGCAAACCTGTCCGAAGGGGCTGAACCCCGCAAAGGCGATTGGAACCATTAAGCAATTGATGGTGGAACGGCAGGGCTGAACGCCACGAAGCGCCATTGACGGGGCGGCCGTAGCTCCCGGCTGTTTGATACCCTCGACGACCTTTTGGCGAATTGTTCCGCTTCTTGCTAAGACCCCGGCATGTTCAAAGGCGACATCAACCAGGCGGCCAATCGGCGCCGCGCCTGGGCGGACAGTTTATTCATCGATCACGCCGTGTTCCGGACGGTTTGGGACAACTGGGCGGTTGTGGACCCTGCCCGGCTATACCGATGCAACCACCCGACACCAGCACGTTTGCGCGCAGCAATGCGGCGTTTCGGACTGAAAACGGTCATCAATCTACGCGGCCACCGAGCATGCGGGTCGGACGCGCTTTCCCGGCACGAGGCGGAGCGATTGGGGTTGCACCATGTCGATGCGCCGTTCGAAAGCCGCGGCGCACCGCACCGAGACCGGATTTTGCGCCTAGCCGAGTTGTTCGAAACGATTACCTATCCGGCGGTCATGCACTGCAAATCCGGCGCCGACCGAACGGGGCTGGCATCCGGACTGTATATTCTGCTGCATGGCGGTACCGCAGCCGAGGCATTGCGGCACCTGTCCTGGAGGTACGGGCATTTCAACCGATCCCGCACCGGGATCTTGGATGCGTTCTTTCTGCATTTTCAAGCCGAGGCGGAGGGGCGGATGAGTTTTTTGGACTGGGTGCGCGATGAGTATGACGAAGCCGGACTGCGGGCGAATTTCAAGGCCAACGGCCTAGTGAGTTTTCTGAACGATAAGGTCCTCGTGCGCGAATAAGACTTTGTTAGCCAGGACTGCGGATTCTGGCGGCATGGTTGGACCCCTGACCCCTTGGCCGCAATCCGTGCCCCTGCCGGTGCGCGCGCCGCCGCGCCCAATCGCCCCGTGCCCCGCTGGCCCAGCCGCGGCCAAAACCACGCCCCCGACTGAGACCCCAGCGAAGCTTCTACCCCGCGGCTCGCTGATCGACCGTCTGGCTTGATTAGAGCGGTTTCATTCAGGGTGTCCGTAGCCACAGTTGCGGATATAGTTTGCGCATTCGGCTGAGCTGAAGCGATTGAGCGAGGCGCCGATGGTCTTCCAGAGGGTGTCGC
>JAJXVA010000281.1 GCA_021782435.1 Pseudomonadota bacterium | reverse complement strand
CTGCTGGCCGGCGTGCAGGGCGGCCAGCACCGCCGCCGCCGGCTTGGTCTTAGAGACCGCGACCAGGGTGATGGCGCTCGCGGCGCGGCCCGACCGGCGGGCGGCCTCGGCGATGCGGGCGCGGATGCGGGCCAGGTTGTCGGCGATCTCGGTCATGACGGCAGGCTTAGCGCGGCGCGAGAGGGCGTCAACCTCGGGGGGTGTCTCGCCCGGGCGGCGGCCGGTAACCGAATGAGACAAACCCGTCCTCGCCAGCCTCGGCCGGGGCGGATAGACTGGATTGGCCGCGGCGAGGACGTGGCGCCAGGGAGGCTGGATTGCGTTCATCACGCCGGATGCTTGGGGCGGTTTTGCTGCTGTCGATCGGGGTCGTGCTGGCCTGGGTCGCCACCGCGCGCGCGCCGGCGGCGGCGAAGCCGCAGCCGGAGGCGATCCCGGTCACCGTTGGCACCGTCACCACCAGCACCATGCCGGTGCTGCTGCGCGGCATCGGAACGGTCCAGGCCGACAACACCGTGACCGTCCGCTCCCGCGTCGATGGCCAGATCGTCGGCGTGGATTTCCACGAGGGACAGGAGGTCGCGGCCGGCGCCCTGCTGTTCCAGATCGACCCTCGCCCCTACGCGGCCGCGCTGGCCGGAGCCGAGGCGGTGCGCGCCAAGGACGCGGCCCAGCTGGAAGCGGCGGTGGCCGACCTCGCCCGCTACACCCATCTGCTGCATGGCGGCTTCCAGAGCCGGCAGAGCTACGATCAGCAGAAGGCGCTGGTGGCCCAGCTGCGCGCCACCATTGCCGGCGACGAGGCGGGGATCACGGCGGCGAAGCTCAATCTCGATTTCACCCGCATCCGTGCGCCGATCGCCGGGCGGCTCGGGGCGCAGCTGGTCGATATCGGCAACATCGTCCGCGCCAGCGACAACACTGCCCTGGTCACCATCGCCCAGCTGCGGCCGATCTTCGTCAGCTTCGCCCTGCCGCAGCAGGATCTGGACGCCATCCGGCGCCATCAGGCCCAGGCTCCGCTGGTGGTGGAGGCGCGGTAGCGCGATGACGCCCATCTGCTCGCGCGCGGGCGGCTCAGCTTCATCGACAACACGATCAACACGGCCACCGGCACCATCGGCCTGAAGGCGCGCTTCGCCAACCGCCGCGAGCGGTTGTGGCCAGGCGCATTTGTCAATGTCCGCATGACCCTGACCGAGCGGCGCGACATGCCGACGGTGCCGGAATCGGCCTTGCAGCAGGGTCCGCGCGGCTGGTTCGTCTATCTGGTGGGGGCCGATCACCGGGTGACGCGCCATCCGGTGCGCCCGGCGCTGATGGAGGATGGGCGGGCGGCCATCGCCTCCGGCCTGACCGCCGGGCAGGTGGTGGTGGTGAACGGGCAGTACCGGCTGACCGACGGGGCGCGGATCGCGGAACGCAAGGCAGGCAAACCGGGATGAACATCTCGGCGCCTTTCATCCGGCGTCCCGTCGCCACCTCGCTGCTGATGCTGGGCATCCTGGTCTTCGGCTTCGTCGCCTATCTGATGCTGCCGGTGGCGGCGCTGCCGAACGTGGATTTCCCCACCATCACGGTGACCGCGAACTACCCCGGCGCCAGCCCGCAGACCATGGCCTCGGCGATCGCGACGCCGCTCGAACAGCAATTCACCTCCATCGCCGGGCTGGCGCAGATGACCTCGCTGTCCGGCACCGGTACCACCACCATCACCTTGCAGTTCGATCTCGACCGCAACATCGACGCGGCGGCGGAGGACGTGCAGACCGCGATCAATGCCGCCGCCGGGCTGCTGCCGCAGGATCTGCCGAGCCCGCCCACCTATCGCAAGGTCAATCCGGCCGATTTCCCAGTGCTGATCTATGCGGTGCATTCCGACGCGGTGCCGGTCTACCGGCTGGACGATTACGCCAACACGGTCCTGGCGCAGCGCCTGTCCACCGTGCCCGGGGTGGGCGAGGTCTTCATCTTCGGCCAGAAGCAATACGCCGCGCGGGTGCAGGTCAATCCCGCCGCGCTGGCCGCGCTCGGGATCAGCCTTGAGGATGTGCGCGCCGCCCTGGCCGCTGCCACCGTCAACCGCCCGACCGGCGCGATCGAGGGGGCGCACCGCGTCACCGCGCTCGACACCAACGACCAGATCTTCAACGCGCGCGGGTTCCGCCGGCTGGTGCTGGCCTATCGCGACGGGGCGCCGGTGCGCCTCGGCGCGGTGGGCGACGTGGTGAACTCAGTGGTCAACACGAGGCTCGGCGCCTGGTTCGACAACGCGCCGGCCGAGGGGATCGCGATCGAGAAGGCCCCGGGTGCCAACACCATCGCCCTCGTCAGCCAGATCAAGGCGCTGATGCCGAAGCTCCAGCGGTCCATCCCGCCTTCGGTGCATGTCGATCTGGTCTCCGACCGCTCGGTGGTGACCACCGCGGCGGTCCATGACGTCGAGTTTACCATGCTGCTGACCACCGCCCTGGTGGTGGTGGTGATCTTCGTGTTCCTGCGCACCCTGCGCGCGACCCTCATCCCCTCGGTGGCGGTGCCG
>JAJXVA010000065.1 GCA_021782435.1 Pseudomonadota bacterium | reverse complement strand
AGATGCACGGCGCCGACGGCGAGGCCGGCGGGAAATACCCCGGCCTCGTTGCTGGTGACGACACGTTCGCCTTCCTTGGGGGTGACCCCCTGGGGCAGGAACATCAGCCTCGGCCGGGCGGCGTTGGTGCCGGCGAGGATGGCATGGGCATGGCTTTGGCTGAGCCAGACCGGCACGCGGCTGTTGAGATCGGTGATGAGCAGGATGCGGGCGCTGCTGCGGCCGGTTTCGGTGACGCGACCGACCAGGCCCGAGGCGTCGAGCACGATCTGGCCGGTCGTGACGAAATGGTTGGGGCCGATCGCGACCAGGACCGAGCGGGCATAGATGCCGCCCGTATCGGCGACGACACGGGCGGTGACGAAGCTGGGCGGGTGGCTCGGGATATAGTGGAGCTGGGCCTTGAGGGCCGCGTTCTCGGCATCGAGGGCGAGCGCGACGGCCTGCCATTTGCGCAGTTTCTGGTTCTGCGCGCGCAGGATGGCGTCATCGCGCAGGATGCTGCCGAGCCGGGCGGTGTTCGCGATGGTGGCGCTGATGGCGTGCGCCGGCACATCGAGCGCGGCGTAGAGGGGGGCGAGGTTGTCGCCGACGGCCGCGCGGACACGCTGGGCGAGCAGGGCATCGGCCTTGGCGAGCAGCATGAGGCAGAACGCGGCCGCCGCGAGCACCGGCAGGGTGAGGCGCGAGAGCGCATGGCGGACGGGAACGGAAAGCCGCAGCACGCAGGAGATACTCCGTCACCCGACCGGGCGCGGTTTGGGGCGGAACCGCGCCGGCCGGACAGATATGGGCGGGGGGAACCGACCCCGGCTCATCAATACATGGATGTCAGGACATTGTTCAGACGTTTCATTTCCTCGAGCGCGCGGCCGGTGCCGAGCGCCACGCATTGCAGGGGATTTTCCGCGACCGCGACCGGCAGGCCGGTGGCGTCGCGCAGGACCTGGTCGAGCCGGTTGAGCAGGGCGCCGCCGCCGGTGAGCACGATGCCCTTGTCGACGATGTCGGCGGCGAGTTCGGGGGGCGTGTTCTCGAGCGTGGTTTTGACCGCCTCGATGATGGTGCTGACGGGTTCGTAGAGGCTCTCGGCGACCTGGCGCTGGCCGACCACCACCTCACGCGGGACGCCGTTCATCAGGTCGCGGCCCTTGACCTCGCGGAACGGACCGTCGTCGTCGGTATAGGCGGGGACGGCGGCGCCGATTTCCATTTTCAGACGCTCGGCCGAGCTTTCGCCGATGAGCAGGTTATAGGAGCGGCGGATATAGGAGATGATGGCTTCGTCCATTTTATCGCCGCCGACGCGGACACTGCGGGCATAGACGATGCCGCCGAGCGAGATGACCGCGACCTCGGTGGTGCCGCCGCCGATATCGACGATCATGGAGCCGGAGGGTTCGGTGACCGGCAGGCCGGCGCCGATGGCGGCGGCCATGGGCTCCTCGATCAATAGAACCTTGCGGGCGCCGGCGGATTCGGCGCTTTCCTGGATGGCGCGGCGCTCGACCGCGGTCGAGCCCGAGGGCACGCAGATGATGATGACCGGCGAGGCGAAGCGGCGGCGGCCATGCACCTTGCGGATGAAATGCTTGATCATTTCCTCGCTGACTTCGAAATCGGCGATGACGCCGTCGCGCAGGGGGCGGATGGCGGTGATGTTGCCGGGGGTGCGGCCGAGCATGAGCTTGGCTTCGTCGCCGACCGCGAGGACGTGGCGCTTGCCGCGGGATTCCGCGATGGCGACGACCGAGGGCTCGGCCAGCACGATACCGCGGCCGCGGACATAGACGAGCGTGTTGGCGGTGCCGAGGTCGATCGCCATGTCGGCGGACATCAGCCCGAGAAGGCGTTGCAGCATAGGTCGTTCCTGGTCTGGGTCGGGACCCGGGGGGCGGGTGCGGGGTTGGCTTACGCGCGGCGCCAGGGCGCGGCAAGGGGCGATGGCGCAGGTGCGAAGGCGACGCGACGCGGGACCGCGGATTGGCATGGGCCGGGTGCGACGCTTTGTTGCAAACGGCAAATCTGTCGCCGCGGTGGCGCCACCATGCCGCCGCAATGTTGGGGGAAGGCGGCGATGGTTGCGGGGGCGTGACGGCGCGACCACATCAGGCGGGCCGTCACGGACGACGCGACGAAACCAGAGTTTAGGAGAACGAGGATGCGCAAGAGTTGGGTTTCCGCCGGGGTGGCCGGCGCGCTGCTGTTGAGCCTGGCGGCCTGCAACCCCTACAGCCCGGGCCAGCGCGCCGTGGGTGGGGCGGCGATCGGCGCGGGGGCCGGGGCGCTGCTGGGCGCCGCGGTTGGCGGCAACCCGGTGACCGGCGCCCTGATCGGCGCGGGTGCCGGCGCGATTGGCGGGGCGGCAACGACGCCGCGCTGAGACGGGACGGGCTGGCGGCGCCCGGTTTGCCGCAGACGCGGCGGAACCGGGCGCGGCCGATCTGGGCCGAGGGCGTCAGACATACGAGATATTGACGCCGCCCGCGCCGTCGGCGGCCTGGCTGAAGCCGGAGGTGGTGAACTTGCCGTAGAGCGTGAGGTGGGTGGTGGTGGCGCCCTCCGAGAGGGTCAGGGTGCCCTCGGATTTGGTGGTTTGTGACCAGGTGATGCCGAGCCCGGAGCCGGGGGCGAGGTTGGTGACGTCGATCACGTCGCTGCCGCCGAAATTTTTCAGGGTGACGCCGTTGAGATCGGCCGCGGTGTCGCGGAACGTATCGCCGAAGCCGGTATAGCCGATCAGCAGATCCGCGCCGCCACCGCCGGTGAGCACCTGGTTCCTGGCACCGGCGATGATTTTGTCCTTGCCGGTGCTGCCGATGGCGGTGAGGAACTGGCCGGTGCCGAGGGTGAGCGTGGTGGCCTGGAGCAGGTGGATGGTGAGGTTGGCATCCGCGTTGTCGAGCTTGGCGCTGCCGCCGCCGGTGATTTCGAGCGTGCCCGAGGCGGTGGAGTCGATGAGCATGCCGGCACCGACCGCCTTGGTTTCCAGGATACCGGTGCCGGAGAGCACGATGGTTTGCCCGGCGCTGGCGCGGGAGGTGAAATCGAGCAGGTCGCCCGAGCCGATATCGATCTGACCGGTGCCGAGGAGCACACCCCCCAGGGTGAGTGTGCCGCCCTGAACCGCGAGGGTGCCGTCATTGACCAGGGTGGCGGTGGACAGGGCGCCGGTGCCGGTGATCTGGCCGTGATTGGTGAGCGTGCCGCCGGACGCGACGCTGCCGCCGGCGAGCGCGAGCGTGCCGGTGGCGGCCACCGTGATATGCGCGCCGGCGACCCCCGCGACCGCGCCCAGGGTGATGACCCCGGCATCGGTCAGCAGGCCGGAGATATCGAGGACGGCCCCGTAGAACTGCCCGGGATCGAGCAGGCCGCCGGTGGTTTTGCCCGGGGTGAGGCTGATCGTGCCGAGATTGTCGAGCGTGCCGGTGACATCGAGCCGGGCGCCGGATGAGGCGTGACCGCCGAGCGTGCCCGCGGCGCCGCCGAGCACGGCGATGGCGCCGGCGTTGGTGAGGACACCGGAGGCGACCAGCGTGCCACCCCAGCCGCCGCCCTGGTATTTGGCGCTGCCCGATATGCCGGACAGAACTTTCAGCAGGCCGGTATTGGTGACGACGCCGGACAGGTTGGCGTAGGCGCCGTAACCGCCGGAGGCGAGGGCCGCGCCGGCATAGCCCCCGGACGTCAGCAGGGTACCGGAATTGACGAGGGCGCCGGTGCCGGTGAGCGTGCCGCCATAGCCTGGCTTCGCGCCCTGCGCCGATGCGCCGGCGCCACCGAGCAGCTTGACCAGCCCGGCATTGGTCAGAGTGCCATCATCGGTGAGGTTGCCCGAGAGGAAGACGGAGCCGGTGGCCTGGACCGTCATTTCGCCGCCGCCCTGGCTGCCGGCGGCGAGCAGGCCGGCGCCGGACAGGGTGAGGCGGTTGGCGAGGGTGAGGCTGCCGCCAGGGCCGGTGCTGGAGCCCGCCACGGTGAAACTGCCGGCGAGGGTTGCGCCCGTGGTTTCACTGAAGACGCCGCCCGCCGCGATGGTGAGGCTGCCCGCCGAGGTGAAGGCGGCTTCCTGGACGAAGCTGCCGCCATTGGCGATCTGGATGGCGCCGGTGGTGTAGAAACTGCCTTGCTGGAGCCAGGTGCCGCCGGCCTGGACGACGACGTTGCCGGCATGCACCGCGCCGATTTGCAGCAGGGTGCCGCCGGCGGCGGCCCCGAGCGTGCCGGTGCCGTAGATGGCGCCGGTGAGCGAGAGGGTGCCGCCGCTGGCGATGAGGGTGCCGGTATTGGTGACGCTGGCGACGGCGAGGGCGCCGGCGCCGCTGATCAGCCCGGCATTGGCGAGCGTGCCCTTGCCGCCCAGATAGCTTCCGGTGTCGAGCTGGATTTCCCCGCCGGCGAGGACCTGAACGAGGGCGCCGTAATTGCCACCGCCATATTTGAGATCGATCGCGCCGAGGTCGGTCAGGAGGCCGGAGACGGTCAATTCCCCGCCGTTGAACTGGCCGGGCTGGAACAGCCCGCCGGCACCGGCGCCGCCATCGATCACCAGGGTGCCGATATTGGTGAGCTGGCCGGTGACCGAGAGCTGCGCGCCCGAGGAATCGTAGCCACCGAGCGAGCCCGCCGAGCCGCCATGGACCGTGATCTGGCCGGTATTGTCGAGATAGCCGGAAACCGTGAGCGTGCCGCCCCAACCGCCGCCCGCCCCGGCCACCGTGCCGGCATAGCCGGAGGCGAGGATGAGGGAGCCGGAGTTGAGCAGCGTGCCGGCGAGGGCGAGGTTGCCGCCATAGCCGCCGCCGGCATGGGAGGCCACCCCGGCGGCGCCGCCGATGAGCTTGAGCATGCCGGAATTCTCCAGCGTGCCGTGCCCGGACAGCGTGCCGCCATAGCCCGCGGCGACGCCGCTGACGCTGGCGCCGGTGCCGCCGGCGACGAGCAGCGACCCGGCATTGGTGATGAGGCCGTTATCGACCACGAGGCCGGAGACCGACAGCACGCCCGCGGGCACGGTGGTGCCATAGGCGGCGGTGATGGTGATCTGGGCCGCGCCCCCGCCGCCGCTGCCGGCGCCGATGGAGAGCACCCCGCCGCCGGCGACGGTGAGGCGACTGGCATCCTGCCAGTAGCCGCCGGCCTGGCCCGAGCTGACGCCGCCGAGCAGGGAAATCTGGCCGTACTGGGTGGCGAGGACCGATTGCAGCAGTTTGCCGCCGGCATCGATCTGGCCGCCGCCGAGGGCGGAGTTGACCAGCGGCAGCAAGGTGGCGCCACTGGCCACGGTGAAGGCCCCGGTGCCGCTGAGCGCGACATCGAGGGTGAGGACACCGCCGGTGGCATCGATGACCCCGGTGTTGACCAGAGCCGCGAGCGAGATGGTGCCGGCGCCCTGGATCGTGCCCTGGTTGAACAAAGTGCCGCCGAGCGTGCTGGTGAAATTGCTCTCGACCACACCGCCGGTGAGCGAGAGCAGGCCGGTGGTGGCGATACTGAGCGCGCCGGCATAGCCCGCGGCCCCGGTTTGCAGGCCGATCACGCCGTTATCGATCAAGGTGCCGGTGACCAGGATTTCGCCACCGGGGTGTTGGCCCGGCGCGGGTGGCGCCCCGGTATTGGCGCCGGTGGTGACGGTCAGGGTGCCGTCATTGATCAGGACGCCGGAGACCGCGAGCACGCCACCGCCGCCGTGATAGCCACCCGCGTAGCCGGCCCCCGCGCCGCTGACCGTGATGACGCCCTGGTTGGTGAGCACCCCGGCATCGAGGAGTGTGCCGCCCCACCCACCCCCGGCCTGGGCAAGGCTGCCGGAGCGACCGCCGGCGAGCATGATACCGCCGCTGGTGAGCAGGCTGCCATCGACCACGAGCTGGCCGCCATAGCCGCCCTTGGCGCCGGCGACGCCGGCCGCGGCGCCGCCAGCGATTTGCACCTGACCGGAATTGACCATGGCGCCCGCGATGGTCAGCGCGCCGCCATAGGTGGCGGGGCCGCCCGTGCCGCCGTAGAGGGTGAGCGCCCCCTGATTGGCGAGGCTGCCCTGATCGCGCAGGGTGCCCGCGAGGAGGAAATTGCCGCTTGCGAGAATGTTCAGATAGCCGGCGAGACCGGCGGCGGACGCGACCACGCCATAGGCGCTTTCCTGGAAACGGGCGGAGATGGCGAGTGTGCCGGTGGCGGCGAGGGAGATGGCATTGGTGACCACCCCACCCTCGGTGGCGAGCACGGCGCCGGCGGCGACATCGAGCGTGCCGGCGCCGCCGATGGCGGTGGCGAGGCTGAGGGTGCCGCCCTCGGCTGTGATGTGCCCGTAATTGGCGAGGCTGACGCCGGACACCGCGCCATGACCCGCGATGTTGCCGTAGTTTCGGAAGGCGCTGCCGTCGGTCAGGCCGCCGCCGGACATGTACAACATGCCGGATGCGAGAATATCGACCGAGGCGGCGAATACCCCCGACCCCGGGGTGACGGTTATCTGGCCGGAATTGTCGAGCACGCCGGAGATTTCGAGCAAACCGCCACCGATGGCCTGGCTGCCGCCCGACAGGCCATCGTAGGTGGCGCCATCGGTGATGACCAGGGTGCCGGTATTGGCGAGCGTGCCGGCATCGATGAGAACCGCGCCGGTGCCGGCATAGGAGGCGTAGACGCCGGCGCCGCCGCCGTTGACGTTGATGGCGCCGGTATTGAGCAGATAGCCGCCGAGGGTGAGGGTGGCGCCGTAGCCGCCGCCGGCATGGGCGATACCGGATTTTCCACCGCCCTGACCGCCGGCGAGGGTGAGCGCGCCGCCATTGGTGGCCGAGCCGCTGATGCTGAGCTGCGCGCCATAGCCGCCACCGGCATAGGCGACCGCGCCGCTGAGGCCGCCCGCGGCCACGAGGTTGCCGGAATTGGCGAGATCGCCTGAGATCGAGAGGGTCGTGGCGCTGTTGGCGGGCGCGCGTTGATGCGCGGCCTGGCTGCCGGCGCCCCCGGTGAAGGTGAGGCTGGCGGCATTGAACAGATACCCCGCGCTGGCGATTTGCCCGGACAGGTTGCCGGTGGCGCCGGCCGCGAAGGCGAGTTCACCGGCGTTGGTCAGGGCCCCGGTGAAATTGAGAAAGCTGGCCGCGGCGTTCACGAAACTGCCGCCCTGGCTGATGGTGACCGCGGGCGCGGCGATGGTGAGATGCCCGTCATTGAGCAGCGTGGCGTGGGCTTCGATGGCGATGCTGCCATCGAGCGTGGTCAGGTTCTGGAGTTGCATATAGGCGCTGGCGGCGCCGAGGCCGCCATAGAGCGACAGGGCGCCCGAGATATTGATTTGGCCGGCATCGATGAGGGTGGCGCCGGCGGCGAGCGAGACGCCCCCGGTGCCGGACAGAACGCCGGTGACCTGGGCATCGGCGTGGGCGCCGAGATAGAGGCTGCCGTAATTGGCCAGGGAATTCCCGAGCAGGAGCGTGCCGGCGCCGGCGAGCCCGATGTCGATACGCCCGTCATTGGTCGCGAAGCCGGCGAGATCGAGCACCGCGCCCGCGGCGGCGGCGCCGACCGCGAGGGTGCCGCCGGCCGCGATGGTGAGGGCGGCATCGCCGGAGGGCGGCGCGGCGCCGCCGTAGATGTTGATGAGCGATAGATCATTGAGATAGCCGCTGACGACGAGGGTGCCACCGCCATTGGCCTTGCCGGCGAAGACGTCGAGATAGCCGGTATTGCGTAAATACCCGGAGATGCCGGCATAGGCGCCGGGGGCGGGGAAATTGGGATTGATGAAGGCGCTGCCGTAGATGAGCACGATGCCGGCATTTTCGAGCGAGCCGGTGACGGTGAGCAGGCCGTTGCCGCTGTTGCCGGCATAGCCTGGCCCGAAATCCCGACCGCCGGGAGCGACGGCGAGCCGGCCGGTATTGATGAGCACGCCGGAAACGCGCAGCGCGCTGCCAAGATTTTCGCCGTAATAGCCAGGCAGGCCGGCCCCGACGATCAGGGTACCGGCATTCGCGAGGGTGCCGGCGTCGAATATCTGTCCGCCATAGCCGTGCGCCGATTTGGCGAAATACCCGCCATAGCCGCCGAACAGCTCGATCAGCCCGGTGTTTTGCAGATAACCGGTGAGTGTCAGCGTGCCGCCCTGGCCGCCCACCGCATCATACCCGAGCGCGCCACCCCCTTGCAGGAGAATTGCGCCGGTGTTGACGAGACTGCCGCTGACCGCGAGCTGCCCGGCGAGCGCGGCGGTGGCGGGGGTGGGCGTGCCCAGCGCGCTGCCCAGGGTGATGAGCCCGGCATTCAGCAGCTTGCCGGTGACGTCGATCTCGCCGGCCTGGCCCTGGGTGGTGGCGAAAAACTGGCTGTAGCTGGCCGCGGCATAGATCGCGCCGTAATTGAGGAACGTGCCGGAGATATCGAGCCGGCCACCGGCGAAGGACGCGCCGTTCTGGCCGCCATAGCCGGCGGCGACCTCGATGAAGCCGTTATTCACGACCAATCCGGCATCGGCGAGTGTGCCGGCGCCCTGCGCGGCGGTGGCGCCGGTGACCAGCAAGGTGCCGCCATTGACGGTGAGTTCGCCGGCCGCGGCGGCGCTGCCCGCCTGAACCTCGATGTATCCGGCATCGACCAGCAGGCCAGGGTCGGTCAGCACCCCGCCAGCCCCGGCACTGGCCGAGGCGGCGACGCGCAGAATGCCGTAATTGTCGAGCACGCCCTGGTTGCTGAGCGTCGCGCCGTAGGTCTCGGTGACGCCGGCGGCACCGGCGCCGATGGTGAGCGTGCCGGCATTGGTGATGAGGCCGATATTGGTGAGATGGGCGCCCGGGCCTGGGGAGCCGCCGAGGGGTGGCGCCTGCGTGGGCGTGGCGCCGGTCAGGCCGAGATAGCCGAGATTGGTGAGCCCGCCCGCGACGAGCATATTGCCGCCAGTGCCGCTGGCGCCACTGGCGCCGCCGGACGCGCCGCGCACCCACAGCGTGCCGGCATTGCTCAGACTGCCGGTGTCGATCAACTGGCCGCCATAACCCGCCGGACTGGTGCTGGCGCCGTAGGCTCCGGCCTCGACCGAAATCGTGCCGGTATTGGAGAGTTCACCGATGATGCCGAGCGTGCCGCCGGCGCCGCCATCCTGGCCGCCATAGAGCCTGATATGGCCGGCATTGGCGAGGGAGGTGTAGAGCCCGACGACCCCCACGCCCCCCGCGGCGCCCGGTGTCGTGCCCGCGAGCACATAGAGCTGATCGGTGCTGCCGAGCGGGGTGTAGAGCGCAAGCGTCTGGCCGGGGCCGATGGTGGTTTTCACACGAAATTCCCTACACGCTCGAGGTTCTGGGATCTGCATCCCGCCCGCCGCGGCCCCACCTTGCGGTCATGGTCGATCGGTCATGGATAATGACAGGTCTCGGGCGGGGTGGCTTGAAGCAGCTGGGTCAGGGCGGAGGTGATGGCGGGCCCGCAGGTGGCGAGGTCGGTGAAGGCGGCGTCGGTTTCGATTTCGAGGAAGAGCCCGGCGTCACCGATGCCGTTCTGGAGCGCGGTCGCGTAATTCGGCGCGGGCTGGCTGCACAGCGCGCCACTGCCGGTGAGGGTCTGCCAGCCGACGACGGTGCCGACACCGAGCACGGGCACCTGGGAGCCGTTCAGATTTTCGGTCGGCGCATCGGCGGGGTTGGTGTTATTCATGTTGCATGGGGATTCCGTCACGGAGGCGATGGTGCTGGTGGACAGGTTGGTGACGTTGAGCGCCAACTGCGCCGGCGAGAGGGAGAAGGTGTCGGGGCGGATTTTCGCGTAGGCGGCGGCGGCGGCCTGGTAGGACAGGCCGCTGTTGAACAGGTCCTGGACGTATTTCTGCAGGTAATAGAAGCCCCATTGCCCGGCCGATAATGGCATGACGGCGCAGGCGCCGGCGCCATTGATGCCGCAATCGACATTGGCGAGTTCGTTGCCGTTCGTGAGCTCGAGCGACAGGATGGCCTGGGGAAAGCCGTCATTGGCGAGCGTGCCCCAGAGATGCCCGGTCACGGCGCCGAAAGCGGTTTCGATCGCCTGACTGAAATCGAGCCCGGGGATCGGCTGGTTGATGTAGGCGTTGAGCCAGGTGGTCGCGGTGGGAATTGTCGACGAACATTGCAGGAGCCCGCCCTTGCCGGCGGGGCCGGGATCGGACGGGGAGAGCGCCGCGTTGCTGAGCCCGGGCATGTTGACCTCGAGATCGTTGGCGGAGATGCTGCCGGGCTTGAGCATCACGATATTGGCGCCGTTGGGGAACCGGGATTTGATATAGGCGAGTAACTGATCGTTCACCGCCTCATACATGTGCGTGAATTGTGGTACCCAGGCCAGCGGCAGGCGGTCGCAACTGGCGATGCCGGTGGCACCGGGTGGCAGCGGGCCCAGGACATCGACCGATCCGATCGAATCCAGCACTGCCTGCGGCGTGCCGATGCCGGCATAGATGCCGACCGAAAGCAGCAGCGGCGGCAGGCCGGTGGTGGCGCGCTGCGCGTTGATCTGACTGATGACACGCAGTGACTCGCCGAGAATACTGGCTTTGGAGCCGCTGCATGTGTCGAATTGACCGGCGCAGGGACTGACTTCGTCACCGATGGTGATCTGCTGGCCGAGGCTGCCATAGCCGTTACTGAACTGAACCGTGTAATGGCATGACGGGTAGGGTTGGCCGTTTGGGCCGTTGACGTGATAGAGTTGGAAGTCGCACCAGGGAATACGCAGCAATATGCCGTTGCTGCCGCCACAGAAGGGCGAGATGGTTTGCGCCCCCGTTGAATTACACGGCGTTGCCGCGGCGGTTTGCAGATTGGCGATGTTGATCGGGGAATAGGGGTCGATGACGGTGTAGATGCCCTGATAGGGGGAGGCGGCCCGGGCCAGGGGCGCCGTGGCGGCGAGCGCGAGCCCGACCAAAACCATAACGCGCCAACAAAATCGGGAAAAACTTTCTCGTGCCGCGAGCGCGTCCCCAAAGTGCAATCTGGGGTTAGGGAGCACCATCGTTCCACCCGTTTAGATAGTTAAACGTGTGATAACGAAACCGTGAGGGCGAAGTCCAGAGTTTTCGCGTTGCGATTGCATAACGACATGGAACTATCGTCGCAGATATGAAAACACGGCGCCTCGAAACCGCGACTGCCAGTGCTGGGGCGGCGGGAAATATTCGTCCGTGTTGCATGCCTGATGCCCAATGGCTGATGGCCGACGGCGCCGGAACGAACGCCCCGCCTTGTATCGGGCGGCGGCGCTGACGGGTTTTCAGGGCCGATGTTTCAGGTGACGCACCGCTATTCGGGTCGCGCGGATGCGCGCGGGGATAAAACCGCGGATGCGCGCGGGGATAAAACCGCGGGTGCGCGCGGCGACCAGCGCGCCGGCGGTGCTCAGGTTCTGGCGGGCGGCGCGGAGATGGACTGGCGCGGCAACAGGGCGGCGAAGACGCCAAGCACTGGCAGCACACTGCATAGGCGATAGACGAAATCGAGGCTGGTGGCGTCGATCAGCACCCCGAGCCCGGCGGCGCCGACGCCGCCGAGGCCGAAGGCGAAACCGAAGAACAGGCCCGAGACGAGGCCGATGCGGCCAGGCAGGAGATCCTGGGCGTAGACCAGAATGGCGGAGAACGCCGAGGACAGGATGAGGCCGATGGCGACCAGGAGCGCATCGGTGAGGGC
>JAJXVA010000064.1 GCA_021782435.1 Pseudomonadota bacterium | reverse complement strand
CTCAGCGGCGTCTTGCAGGGCGCAATCGTCTAGCTACCATACAAAAACACTGCGGCAAAGGTCTTCTAGCCTGTCATGTCGTTGAAATCATCCATCTCGTTGTTCATCAATATCCCCGTGCCCGGGCTCACCCGGCCAATCCCGAAAAATCCATTCAGGGTATAGGTCACCGAAACCGCGTTGCCATACCGGTCGACGATGGAATACTGAGTGGTCTGCGGCTGTTCCCGCGCCGGGCTCACAGGGTCCGCGCCCAGCGCGCTCGAGGGCGTCGCCTTGTCCGGGGCGATCTGCGCGCGCAGGTGCGCGGCATAAGCCGGGCTGGTCAATTCCGCCACCGGATTGTGCACGAAATCGGGGTCGCCCAGGCGCAGGTTGCGGTCATGAAAGGCGCGGCGCATCGCCTCGGCCAGGTAGTGAATTTCCGCCGCCGAATGAAACCCCATCGCGCCCAGATCATACCCCGCCAGAATGGTCAGCGCCTCGCACAGCGTCACCCCGCCGGAACTCGGCGGCGGCGCGGACATGATAGCGAAGCCCCGATACGAACACCGCACCGGCGCCAGCCAGCGCACCCGGTAATCGGTGAAGTCCTTCTTCGCCAGAATGCCCCCGTTCCGCCCGCTCGCGGCCACCATCGCCGCCCCGATCGGGCCGTCATAGAACGCGCGCGCCGGCCCCTCGGCGCTGATCCGCGACAGGCTCGCCGCCAGGTCGGGCTGGCGGAAAATGGCGCCCGGCGCCGGCAACGCGCCGTCGGGCAGAAATATCCGCGCCGTCGCCGGGTCGGCCGCCAACCGGTCGCGCAGCAGCGCGAACAAGCCAAGATCCGCCGGCGTCAGCCGGAACCCGTCCCGCGCCAGCGCAATCGCCGGCGCCATCAGCGCCTGGCGGCTTTCCGTGCCGAAGCGCCGCCGCGCCGCCTCCAGCCCCGCCGGCGTCCCCGGCACCCCCACCGCCAGCCACGACGCCCAGGATTTCTGCCGGTCCGGCGCGCCATGCGCGTCCAGAAACATCGTCGCCGTCGCCGCCAGCGGCGCCTTCTCGCGAAAATCCAGGAACGCGGCGCGGCCATCCGCCATGCGCACGGTCATGAACCCGCCACCGCCCAGATTGCCCGCCGCCGGATAGGTAACCGCCAGCGCATACCCCACCGCCACCGCCGCATCCACCGCGTTGCCGCCATGGGCCAGAACCTGCGCGCCCACCTGTGAGGCCAGGCGCTGCGCGGTCACCACCATCCCCGCCCTCGCCGGAACCGGCGCGGGTTCGGCCGCCCGGGCCGAAACCTGCCCCGCCATCGCCACCGCCAAAACCACCCCGCCCGGCGTGAGCCAGCCCCTGCCCGAAATCCGTCGCATACCAACTCCTTCACCCCGTGGGAGCCACACCGGCTTGCGCCCCACCCGCGATTGCGCCCCACCCGCGATTACGACAAACAACCGCGCCCATCATCCGCCCGGTGTCGCCACCATGCCCCGCCCAAGCGCGCAGCGTAAACCCGCCAGCCCATGTTGCTGACCGGCCAATCCGCCCGGCATCTCGGGCTCGACCGCGCGCTCGGCTTTCGTCTGGCCGTCGTCGCCGGCGCCGTCAATGTCGTCGGCTTCCGCGCCTTCGGCCTGTTCTCCGCCAACATGACCGGCAATGTCTCGGCCCTCTCCCTGCACCTCGCGCGCGCCCACCTCGCCGCGGCCCTGCTGCTCGGCCTGGTCCTGCTGGCCTTCCTCGCGGGCGCCGCCGGCAGCACGCTGCTGGTCGAGGCCGGAAAAAAACGCTCGGTCGATTCCGTCTTCGCCATCGGCCTGCTGATCGAGGCGGCAGGCCTCGCCACGCTCGGCGGCCTGGCCCTGCTGGTGCCGAGCCTCGACCGGCCGGCGCTGCTGGTGCCCGCTCTCGCCTTCCTCATGGGCCTGCAGAACGCCATCACCACCCAGATCTCGCGGGAACGGGTGCGCACCACCCACCTCTCCGGCATCATCACAGATCTCGGCATCGGCCTCGGCCTGCTCGCCCGCCGCGCCGCGGGGCGCACCCTCTCGGCCGAGGGCGCCCTCGTATTGCCGCGGTTCAGCCTCTATCTCGTGACCGCCTCCGGGTTTCTCGCGGGCGGCGTCCTCGGCGGCGGCATCTATGACCGGTTCGGCCTGGTCGTGTTGCCACTGGCGGCCCTGCTGCTGCTCTGGCATACGGCGCGCGGGTTGCGCTGACCCGTCAGATCAACAACATATTGGGTGCGTCGCGGAACCAGCCCCATTATATTGATTCTTTCCTCAGAATCGGCCAGCATCTCGCGTCACCCAACGCCTATGGCGCGATCGCCGCGCCACCCCATCTCTGTCGGTGCAGGACGAACATGGACATGAATATGCCGAGCAACCCCGACATGCCGGTCAAAACCGATCTGCTGACGGAGAACCCGGTCTACAAGCCGTTCCGCTACCCCTGGGCGTATGAGGCCTGGCATACCCAGCAGCGCGTCCACTGGCTGCCCGAGGAAGTCCCGCTCGCCGATGACGTCAAGGACTGGCACCGCAACCTGACCGAGGGCGAGCGCCATCTGCTGACGCAGATCTTCCGCTTTTTCACCCAGGCCGATGTCGAGGTGAATAATTGCTACATGAAGCATTACAGCCGCATCTTCAAACCGACCGAGGTGCTGATGATGATGTCGGCCTTCTCCAACACCGAAACCATCCACATCGCCGCCTACAGCCACCTGCTCGATACCATCGGCATGCCCGAAATCGAGTATCAGGCCTTCCTGCGCTACAAGGAAATGAAGGACAAATACGATTACATGCAAAGCTTCCGCATGGACAATCGTCATGAAATCGCGAAAACCCTGGCCGCCTTCGGCGCCTTCACCGAGGGGCTGCAATTATTCGCCTCCTTCGCCATCCTGCTCAATTTTCCGCGCTTCAATAAAATGAAGGGCATGGGCCAGATCGTCTCCTGGTCGGTGCGCGACGAAACGCTCCACTGCAACTCCATCATCCGGCTGTTCCGCACCTTCGTCCAGGAAAACCCCGAAATCTGGACCGACCAGCTGCGCCAGGAGCTGAACGAAATCTGCCGCACCATCGTCGTCCACGAAGACGCCTTCATCGACCTCGCCTTCGAAATGGGCGCGGTCCAGGGGCTCGATGCCGGCATGGTCAAGCGCTACATCCGCTACATCGCCGACCGCAGGCTCACCCAGCTCGGCCTCACCCCGCTGTTCGAGACCGAGAAAAATCCCCTGCCCTGGCTCGACGACATGCTGAACGCCGTCGAGCACACCAATTTCTTCGAGAACCGCTCGACCGAATACAGCCGCGCCGCCACCGCCGGCACCTGGGAAGACGCGTTCGCCGACTGACACCCGAACTCCGCCCGGCGTCGTCCGGACAGCCGGGTTCGGCCGGGCCGGAATTTTCGTGAGGATCGGCGCGGTCCGGCCCGGCCGCCCGCTTCCATTCAGTTCTGATGGAAAAATTGATAGATCCTGGCCGCGATCGCGTGGCTGATACCAGGCGCCGCCTCCAGTTCGGCCAATCCCGCCTGTTTCACCCCGCGCGCGCTGCCGAAATGGTTCAGCAGCGCGCGTTTGCGGGCGGCGCCGATGCCCGGCACCTCGTCCAATTCACTGCCGACCAGCTTTTTCGACCGTCCGGCGCGGTGGGTGGCAATCACGTAGCGATGCGCCTCGTCACGCAGGCGCTGCAAATAATACAGCACCGGGTCGCGCGGCGGCAGTTGGAACGCCGGCCCGTCCAACGTATGAAACCACTCCCGCCCGGCATCCCGGTCGGGCCCCTTGGCAATCGCCACCAGCGGCAGGTCGGTCACGCCAAGATTGGCCAGCGTCTCGCGCGCGGCCGATAATTGCCCGGCCCCGCCATCGATCAGCACCAGGTCCGGCCAGCCCTTGGCCTCCGCGCCGCCCTCGCGCAGGCCGCGCCCGAAGCGGCGTTCCAGCACCTCGCGCATCATCCCGAAATCATCACCCGGGGTCATATTCCCGCGTATCGCGTATTTCCGATACGCGGCGCGCTCGAAGCCCTCCGGCCCGGCCACGATCATCGCGCCATAGGCGTTGGTGCCCATGATATGGCTGTTGTCGTACACCTCGATCCGCTCCGGCGGCGCCTCCAGGCCGAATACGCGCGCCACCCCCTCCAGCAATATCGCCTGGCCGGCACTTTCCGCGAGCCTGCGCTCCAGCGCCTCGCGCGCATTGATTTCGGCGTGCAGCACCACGGCCCGCTTTTCGCCCCGCTCCGGCACCGCGATCGTCACCCGTCGCCCGGCCTTCACGCTCAAGGCCTCGGCCAGCCAGTCCTGCTCGGGCAGTTTGTGGTTCAGCAGCAGCAGGGGCGGCGGTGTCTTGTCGTCATAGAACTGCGCCAGGAACGCGGCCAGCACCTCGGGCGCCTCATTGAAACTGGCATGGTTGGGGTAGAAGGCGCGGTTGCCGTTATTCCGTCCCGCGCGAATGAAAAACACCTGCACGCAGGTCTGCCCGCCAATCTGCCACGCCGCCACCACATCCGCGTCCGAGATACTGGCCGGGTTTATCACGCCACCGCCCTGCACATGGGTAAGTCCCCGTATCCGGTCGCGCAGCGCCGCCGCGGTCTCGAATGCCATCGCCTCGCTCGCCGCCTCCATCTCGGCGGCCAGGGTTTTCTGCACCTCCGCCGCCCGCCCGGCCATGAAATCGCGCGCCTCCGCGCATAACCGCGCGTAATCGGCTTCACCGATCCGCCCCACGCACGGCGCCGAGCAGCGCTTGATCTGGTACAGCAGGCACGGCCGCTTGCGGGTCGCGAACACCGTATCGGCGCAGGAGCGCAGCAAAAACACCCGCTGCATCGCATTCACCGTCTGGTTCACCGCCCAGGCGGAAGCGAAAGGTCCGTAATAATTCCCCGCCCGCGTGCGCGCGCCGCGATGCTTCGTGATCTGCGGAAAGGCATGGTCACCGGACAGAAACAGCCACGGATAGGATTTGTCGTCGCGCAGCACGATATTGTAGCGCGGCTTCAGCTTCTTGATGAGATTGGCTTCCAGCAGCAAGGCCTCGGCCTCGGTGTGGGTGATCACGATCTCCATCGCGGCGGTTTCCGCCACCATCCGGCGCAGCCGTTCCGGCAGGCGCGCTGTCTGGGTATAGGTCACCACCCGCTTCTTCAGTGAGCGCGCCTTGCCCACATACAGCGCATCGCCCGCGGCATTCAGCATCCGGTAAACGCCGGGGCTGCCAGGCAGGGTGGCGAGCGTCGCCTCGATCACCGCGACACCGGTCAGGGCCGCGCTCATGGCCTTGTCATCTTCTCCACCAATCCTGTGGATAAGCTTGTGGAGGAAACCGCGGCCATCCCCCTTAACCCCTCAGAAATTCTAGACTTGGTCCGGATTGCCCAAGAACCGGGCACACTGCAAGACATTGATTTTACAGCATTCCAGCTAAGTGTCGGACGGAAAGCGTGAAATCTTTCTGCCATCATCCTGTAACTATTGCCGGTTGCGCCGCGGTGGACAATTTCACCGCCGGCGGCGTTCCACTTCCACCCCCGCCGATTCCGCGTCGGCGAAAACCTCGAGCTTCTCGACGCGTATCCGGGCGGTGAAAACCCGGGGGTCCTCCAGGCAGAATTCGGCAATCCGTTCGGCCAGGGTTTCCACCAGCCGCACGTGCTGGGCCGCCACCAGCGCCCGTATGCCCCGGGCCAGGGCCTCGTAATCCACCACCCGGCTCAGTTCGTCCGCCCCCACCGCTCCCCCTATTGGCCCCCCCATTGTCCCCCCCATTGTCCCTCCCACCGGCGCGCGCGTCACGCCGCGCGCCGCGTCATCCGCCACCGCGAGGTCGATGTTCAGCCGAATGCGCTGGCGCCGGCCATGCTCGTGCGGGTGCACCCCGATCTCCGCCGGCAGCACCAGGTTGCGCAAAAACACGTGGCGCAACCCCAGCGTCGCATCGGCCAGCCGTGAAACTTCCATCACTCCGCCTCCGCGGCCGGGGCCGCCCCCCATTGCAGATGTTGCCCGCCATCGAGCGCGATCATCTGGCCGGTCATCGCCGGCAGGGCAAGAATGGCAAGCAGCGCCCGCCCCACCTCGTCCGGGCTGGTGCCGCGCGCCAACGGCACCCGCGCGCATTGCGCGGCAAACTGCGCCTCGGTCTGGCGCGCGCTCGGCAGGGCCGGGCCCGGCCCGATCGCATTCACCCGGATGCGCGGCGCCAGCGCCAGCGCCAGGCTCTGCGTCAGCCCCCACAGCCCGAATTTCGAGACCGTATAGGCCATGAAATGCGGCGTCAGCGACCACACCCTCTGGTCCAGCAGGTTGACCACCACGCCGCGCGCGGTCTCCGGCAAGGCGCGGGCAAACCCCTGGGTCAGCACGAAGGGCGCGCGCAAATTCGGCGCCATATGAAAGTCCCAGCTCGCGCGGTCGGTATCACACCATTCCCCCGGCTCGAACGTACTGGCATTGTTCACGAGCACCCCCAGCGGCGCGCCGCCGGGCAGCACACCGGCCAGCGCCGCCTCGTCCGCGAGGTCGGCGGCCACGACCCGGCAATCCCTGCCCAGGCCCCGCACCCGCCCCGCCACCTCCTCGGCCGCCGCATCGGCCACCCGGCAATGCAGCACGATATCGAATCCGGCCGCCGCCAGCGCCAGCACCATGGCGCGGCCCAGCCGCTTCGCCCCCCCCGTCACCAGGGCGCGGCGGGGAATGGCGGGGTCTATCGGAAAATCAGGCATTGGCCGGCTCCGGGCTGGTTGGTCGGGCGCCCCCGCGGGTTCGAGGCATGGCTCAGCCGGTCGAGCCAAAGCCCCCGGCGCCTCGGGCGGTGCTCTCGGAAAACTGGTCGGTCACCACGAATTCGGGGCGCAGCACCGGCACGAACAGCATCTGCGCGATGCGCTCACCGGGCAGAATGTCAATCGGCGCGGTCCCGGCCGGGTTGCGGTTCCAGGCACTGATCATCACCGGCCCCTGATAATCGGCATCGATCACGCCGACCGAATTGCCCAGCACCAGCCCTTTTTTATGCCCCAGCCCCGACCGCGGCACGATCAGCGCCGCGATCCCCGCATCCCCGATCGACAGCGCGATGCCCGAGGGTATCAGCACCGCCGCCGCCCCGGCGGCCAGCGCCAGCGGCGCCTCCAGGCAGGCATGCAGATCCACCGCCGCCGCCATATCGGTCTGAAACCGCGGCAAACCCCAATCCCGCAGCCGCGCGTCCAGCACCCGAAGCTCGATCCGCGGGCGCGTCATCCCCGGGTGCGTCATCCCCGGGTGCGTCATCCCCGGGTGCGTCATCCCCGGGCGCGTCATCCCCGGGCGCTCAGCGCGCAATCCGCGCGGATAGCGCCCGAAAATGCCGGCCAATCCTCGGTTTTGCCCAAGGCCGGCACCAGCACATAGCCGCGCAGCCGCAGGACATCGCCGGTACGCCATAGTTCCGCGGTGTACCGCGCGCCGTCGCGCGGGTCGATCACAATGCCATGCCAGTGCCCGTCGGGCGCGCGCCGGGTCATCTGCAGGATCGTCTCACCACATTCCGACCGGCCCCAGATATCGCGCACCACGCCGCCCGGCCGGGGCAGGCTCAACCCCACCAGCCGGCCACACAGCCCAGACCCGCAGGGCGCCACCGCCACCACCGCCTTGCCGTTCTCGGTCATCCAGGTGCCGGTCACAAGCGGCGCCGCCGCGCTCGCCATCAGCGCCGGCGCCACCATCAGCGCCAACGCAACCGCCCGCCTCATGGCGCGGCGCGGAACAGCACGCTGGCATTGGTGCCGCCAAACCCGAAACTGTTCGACAGCGCCACGTTGATCCGCCGCGCCTGCGCCGCGCGCGCCACCCGGTCGATCACACTTTCGCGGCTCGGGTTTTCCAGGTTCAACGTCGGCGGCGCCACCTGGTCGCGAATCGCCAGAATACTGAACACCGCCTCGATCGCGCCCGCCGCTCCCAGCAGATGCCCGGTGGCCGATTTGGTCGAGGACATCGCCAGCTTCGCCGCATGGTCCCCGAACAACCGCTCCACCGCCTCCAGTTCCAGATCATCGCCGAGCGGCGTCGAGGTGCCGTGAGCGTTGATGTAATCCACGTCCTCCGGCACCATCCGCGCGTTGCGGAACGCCGCCTTCATCGCCCGGAACGCGCCATCATGGCCCTCGGCCGGCGCGGTAATGTGGTGCGCGTCCCCGGAAAGCCCGTAGCCCGCCACTTCGGCGTAAATCTTCGCCCCGCGGGCCCGGGCATGGTCCAATTCCTCGAGCACCAGGATAGCGGCGCCTTCGCCCATCACAAACCCGTCACGGTCGCGGTCCCAGGGCCGGGACGCCTGCTCCGGCCGGTCATTGAACCCGGTCGACAACGCGCGTGAGGCACAGAATCCGGCAATGCCCAGGCCGCATATCGCCGCCTCGGCGCCGCCAGCCACCATCACATCGGCATCGCCCCACAGTATCAGTCGCGCCGCATCGCCAATCGCATGCACCCCGGTCGCGCAGGCCGTCACCACCGCGTGGTTCGGACCCTTGAACCCGTAGCGGATGGAAACGTGCCCCGATGCCAGGTTGATCAGCGCCGAGGGGATGAAAAACGGCGAAATCCGCTTCAATCCCACATCGCGCAGGGTCAGCGCGTTCTCATAAATCGATTGCAACCCGCCAATGCCCGAGCCGATCAGCACACCGGTCGCGCAGGCCTCCTCCTCGGTCGCGGGCGTCCAGCCGGAATCGGCCACCGCCTCGGCCGCGGCCACCACACCCAACTGGATGAAGCGGTCCATCTTCTTCTGATCCTTGACCGCGATCCAGTCGCCGATGGTCAGCTTCGCCTCCGCGGTCGGGCCCTCCGGCACCTGCCCCGCGATCCGCGCCGGGAGCGCCGCGGCATCGAAGGCGGTAATCGGGCCAATCCCCGATTCGCCCGCGATCAGCCGCCGCCAAACCGGCTCGACCCCAACCCCCAAAGGACAGGCAATGCCCATCCCGGTCACCACAACGCGCCGCATCGTCATTGCCCGGGCAGGCGGCTCAGGCCGCTTTCTGCTTCTCGATATAGTCGATCGCGTCCTTCACGGTCGCGATCTTCTCGGCCGCGTCCTCGGGAATCTCCACGTTGAACGCCTCCTCGAACGCCATCACCAGTTCCACCGTGTCCAGGCTGTCCGCGCCCAGATCATCGATGAAGGAAGCTTCGGGCGTGACTTTGGCTTCGTCGACGCCGAGATGTTCGACCACGATTTTCTTCACGCGATCGGCAACGTCACTCATGGGAATCCCACTCCTGAAAGGGCGGCTGGTACAAATCGCGGCACGCTCGCGCCACGCCGCGCGGTGTATGGAACGTCACAAAACCCAACGCAAGGCGCAACGGGTGCGAAACTTCCCCGCCGTCACACCATGGCCATGCCGCCATTCACATGTATGGTCGCGCCAGTGACATAACTCGCCTCGTCGGACGCCAGATAAACCACGGCGCTCGCCACTTCCTCGGGCAGCCCGATCCGGCCCATCGGTATCCGGCTCATGATCCGCTCCCCCATCGATTTCGCCAGATCCTCGACCATCGGCGTCGAAATGAACCCGGGCGCCACCGTGTTCACGGTCACCCCCCGCGTCGCCACCTCATAGGCCAGCGCCTTCGCCATCCCGATGATCCCCGCCTTGGCGGCCGAATAATTGGCCTGGCCCGGATTGCCGATCACCCCCGACAGGCTGCTGATCATGATGATCCGCCCCGAACGCCGGCGAAACATCCCCCGCAGCGCCGCGCGCGAAAGCCGGAACGGTGCCGACAAATTCACATCGATCACCGACTGCCATTCCTCGTCCTTCATCCGCATCGACAGATTGTCGCGCCAGGCGCCGGCATTGTTCACCAGAATATCGATCGGCCCCGCCGCCGCCTCGGCCGCCGCCACCAGCCCGTCCGCCGCCACCGCGTCGGCGAGGTTCGCGGTCACCACATGCGCGCGCGTCCCCAATTCCGCCGCCAGCGCCGCCAGCGGCGCCTCGCGCGTGCCCGAAAGCACCACGCACGCGCCCTGGCCATGCAGCGCCCGCGCAATCGCCCCGCCAATCCCCCCCGAAGCGCCCGTCACCAGCGCAACCTTGCCCGTCAGCGAAAACATCGTCGCTTCCCCTATGCTTGAAGCTGTGTCAGCAGCGCCTCGATCTCGGCCGGGTTCCCCACCGACACCGCCCGCGCCTCCGGCAGAAGGCGCCGGGTCAGCCCCGACAACACCTTGCCCGCGCCCAGTTCAACGAAGCTCTCAACGCCCGCCCCGGCCATCATCTCCATCGATTCGCGCCAGCGCACCGTGCCGGTCACCTGCGCCACCAGCAGGTCGCGCAGCCGGGCCGGGTCGGTCTCCGCGGCGGCCGAAACATTGGCCACCACCGGCACGCAAGGCGCCGCGAACCCCACCTCCGCCAGCGCCGCCGCCATCGCCACCGCCGCGTTCTGCATCAGCGCGCAGTGAAACGGCGCCGAAACCGGCAGCTTCATCGCCCGCCGGAAGCCACGCGCCTTGGCCAGTTCGATCGCCCGATCCACCGCCCCGGCATGGCCGGAAATCACCACCTGGCCGCCGCCATTGTCGTTGGCCGGCTGCACCACCTCGCCCGCTTCGGCCTCGGCGCAAATCGCCACCGCGTCATCGAAACTCACCCCCAGCAGCGCCGCCATCGCGCCCAGCCCCGGGGGCACCGCCGCCTGCATCGCGTCGCCGCGAACGCGCAACAGCCGCGCGGCGGTCGCGAGGTCGAACACCCCGGCCGCGGTCAGCGCGCTGTATTCGCCGAGCGAATGCCCGGCCAGAAACACCGCCTGGTCTTCCAGCCTCAGGCCACCCTCGCGCGTCAGCACCCGCAGCACCGCGAGCGAAACCGCCATCAGCGCCGGCTGGGCATTGGCGGTCAGCGTCAATTCCTCCGCCGGCCCCTCGAACATCAGCTTCGACAGGCGCTGCGACAGCGTGTCGTCCACTTCCTGGAACACCTCGCGCGCGGCGCGGAACGCCGCCGCCAGATCGCGGCCCATGCCCACGGCCTGGCTACCCTGGCCGGGAAACAGAAAGGCGTGCCTACCCATGTACGCGGATCACCCAAGGGGAAAAGTCGCGGCGGGGTAACCCCCACGCCGGGCCGAGTCAATGTTTCGGGGGCACACGGTGAGCATACCGGGGGGCACACCAGGTGGGCACACCAGGGGGCCACACCGGGGGGCCACACCGGGGGGGCCACACCGGGGGGGCCGCACCGGGGGGGGCGGGCGCGCCCCCTGTTGCCATCCCCCCGCGCCGTGCCACATCGCGCCCATGCCCAACCCGCCAGCCGCCCCGCCCCTGACCGAGCTGCTCGCCAATGCCCGCCAGCAACTCGCCCGCGGCGTCGCCGACCGCCGCTCCGCGTGCCACACCCCGACCCTCGGCAGCATCGGCGCGGAGGGCGCGCCCGAACTCCGCACCGTGGTCCTGCGCGGCTTCGACCCGGCCACCTTCACCCTGCGCCTCCACACCGACCAGCGCAGCCCCAAGGCCGCGCAATTCGCCGCCAACCCCGCGGCCGCGCTCCACGTCTATGATCCCGGCCAACGCCTGCAACTGCGCCTGTCCGGCCAGGTCGCCCGCCACGCCGGAGATGCCACGGCGCAAACCGCCTGGGCGCAAAGCCACCCGCAAAGCCGGGTCTGCTATGCCACCCCGCACGCCCCGGGCACCAACCTCGCGGCCCCCGCCCCCGCCCCGGCCCCCGCCCCGGA
>JAJXVA010000063.1 GCA_021782435.1 Pseudomonadota bacterium | reverse complement strand
CCTATACCAGCGTAACCTGGGCGGACAGCGCACAATACATAACCGGCATCAGCGAAAACGAGGGCGTAAAAGGCGGATCATCACAAAACAACGTTTCTTCAACAGGATTTACGTTACCGGTGACCCCAACGGCAAAGCTTCTTACAGGATCAGCCGAGGCGCTCCTGAGGGACATTGCAGAATACGTGAATGCCAGCCAGCAATTGCGAACCGATCTGCCAGACCTTTACGCAGCGGTTCTTTCGCGCCCCATCAGTCCTTGCAACATTCCCCTCTGTGACAACAGCAAGCATTACGTCAATATCATAAACGGTAGCGAACCACCACCCAATGGCGTCCCGTTCGCCGATCCAATGTCTGTCACCGAGCGCGCCTACCTCCTACCGGGAACGCCAGATCCACTGCTGCCACCCATAGCATTGATCGGCGCCAATGCACCTAACCTTCTCGGACCGACAATTCTCTACGACCAGACGGCCAATCCCTGAATAATCACCGAATTCGCCCCACACGAACCGGAGAGGTAGACATGAAATCCCGATTTTACCCCCTGCTCGCAGCCATCGCCTGCGCGCTCATCCCCCTCCACGCCCACGCCTGCGCGCCCCAGAACGCCCCTTGCACTATCTACCGTTTTCGCGACTACGGCACCGGCGGTGCACCCGAGGGCGGCCTCGTCCTCGGGCCGAACGGCACCCTCTACGGCGAAACCTCGGCCGGCGGCACCAAGCCCTGCAACGCCACCTACGGCGAAGCCGGCGAAGGCTGCGGCACGGTTTACAGCCTCAGCGCCAAGGACGGCTACAAAGTATTGGTCAGCTTTCACGGCCCCAACGGCGCCTTCGGCGCCAGCACCGTCACCCTCGTCGGCAACACGCTTTACGGCACCACCCAACGTGGTGGCGCCGGCCAGAACGGCGTGATCTTCGCCGTCAACACCGATGGGAGTAATTTTACCCTCCTGCATCAATTCAAGGGGCCCGACGGAAGCGACCCCCTCGGCCCCCTGGTGCCGGGCCCCAACGGCATTCTCTACGGTATCACCAATATCGGCGGCCCGGGTCTGCTCAAACAAAGCGCGGGCGTGCTTTTCTCACTCACACCAACCGGCACATATAAAATTCTATATGAATTCTCGGAAGCCGACGGCGAAAACCCCAACACACTGGTCATGACCCCGTCGGGGATTCTCGCCGGCGGTACCACCTTTGGCGGCCCGACCAACCCGGATTACTGCCCGCAAGGCTGTGGCGTAATCTTCTCGTTCAATCCAGCCAACTCGCAATACACCATCCTGAAAACGTATAGCGGCGGGTACACGTATACATCCAGCCCCTTCATCGGCAGTGTCGGCCCGGATGGCACCATTTACGGCAACGACGAGGATTTGTTTTCCATCACCCTCTCCGGCAACTACCAGATCCTCGCCGTAAGTAATGTCTACTACACCGGAGACTATCCCCAATCTGGTCCCCTCCTCGCACCGGATGGAACCCTCTACGGCACCTACACATCGGGCGCCGGCGTCATCAGCGGATCTCTTTATTCCTACAACCCAAGCAACCCGGGCGTCCTGAATTTCGTCTGCCCCGGCGGATCAGCCCCGCAGCCCATCCTCGCCCCGAACGGCGACCTTATCAACACGTCGACCCTTCCGCTATTCGGCACCCGCCCCGCCGGCGGCGAAATCTACGACTGCACCCCCTGATCACCCACAAAAGCAAGGCGCCAACCCGCGCCTTGCCCTGCGGCCAACTCAAGTCGAAACAAGGCCTATTCTTTCCCTAAAGGAAATAGGCAAAAAGGCTTTTTTCCGGCGTTTGCGGGGGCGCGCCGGCCCCCACCCGTCCTTCTCACGGCTTCGCCGGGAGTTTTTCCAGCACGGCTTCGGCGGCACTCACGCCAAACCCGCCCGGCGGCTCCACCGCCAGCATCGTCACCACACCATCCTCGACGATCATCGCAAACCGCTCCGCCCGCACGCCAAGCCCACGCGCCACCAAATCCAACTCGAGCCCCAGCGCCTTGGTCAGCAACCCCGATCCGTCGGCCAGCATCGTCAGCTTGCCTTCGGCGCCGCTTGTCTTCGCCCAGGCCTTCATCACGAACGGGTCGTTCACCGCCAGGCAAACCACCTCGTCCACGCCGCGGGCGGCGAATTGGTCGGCATGCGCGATGTAGCCGGGCAGGTGTTTTTCGCTACAGGTCGGTGTGAACGCCCCTGGCACCGCGAACAAAACCACAAGCCGCCCCGCCAGGAACTCGCTCGTCTCGACCGTCCGTGTTCCGTCCGCCGTCACCAGCGTCACCATCGTCGCCGGAAAACGATCCCCAGTTTTTATCGTCATCTGCCATCCTTTTCTATGCTTGCCCCGCCAATCAGGGGGCAAGCAAGCGCTTAGTCAACCCTACTCCCGGTCCGTGCTAAGCCGCGCGCATGGCCGCTCTCGCCCATCTCCTCACCCGTTTCATCGCCGCGGGCGGCTATCCCGCCATTCTCGGGCTCATGGCGCTCGAAAGCGCCTGCCTGCCATTACCGTCCGAGGTCATCATGCCCTTCGCCGGGTATCTGGCCGCGACCGGACGCCTCCGCCTCGCCGGTGTCGCCCTCGCCGGCGCGCTCGGCTGCAATCTCGGCTCGGCCCTCGCCTATTGGCTCGGCGCCCGCTTCGGCCGCGCAGCCGTTCTGCGCTACGGCCGCTACGCGCTCATGCGCCCGCACGACCTCGCCATGGCCGAGGCGTTCTTCGCCCGGTTCGGCGCCCAGGCGGTTTTCCTCGGCCGCCTGCTGCCGGTGGTGCGCACGTTCATCGCCCTGCCCGCCGGCATCGGCCGCATGCGCCTGCTGCCGTTTCATCTCTACACGTTCGCGGGCTCTCTGCTCTGGTGCGCCGGCCTCGCCTATGCCGGAGGATGGCTCGGCGTCACGCTCGGGCGCCTGCCCGGGCTCGACCGGTGGCTGCACCTCGCGGATATCCTGGTGCTCGCGGCGCTGTTCATCGCCCTCGCGGTGTTTCTCCAGCGGCGCATGCGTCAGCGCCGCGCCAGGGCCGATCCCTGATCGCTTGTGCCCCAACCCCCACCGCCACCACATTGGCGCCCATGCCCTTCGACACCGTTGCCGACCCCACCCCGCTCTCCCCCCGCCTGGGTCGCCCCGGCACCGGCACCTGCATCATCCGCGGCCTTCAGCGCCGCTGCCCGGCCTGCGGCATGGGCAACCTGTTCTGTGGCTTCCTCACCGTGCAGCCAGTCTGCGCGGTATGCGGCAACGACAACGGCGCCTACCCGTCGGACGATTTCGCGCCCTACGTCACCATTTTCCTGGTGCTCCATCTCATGACGCCGTTCCTGATCGGCGCCGATGCGCTTTGGACGCCCCCTTTCTGGCTCGAGGGCCTCATCGCCCTGCCCATTTTCACGGCCGCCACCATCGCCCTGCTGCCCTACGCCAAGGGCGGCGTCATCGGCTTCGCCTATGCCATGGGCGTGCGCCGCCGCTCAGCCGACCAGGACCGCCTCGGCTAGTCCCGCGCGCTTCCCGCCCCCGGCCTGGCCCCGGTTGGCCTCTGGCCCCGGTTGGCCCCCCGACCCGGCTCCTGGCGCGGCTCCCTGGCGCGGCCCCCACGCCGCGCGCGGCCACCAACCGGCGTCAGATCAGGCCCTTGAGCCGCAGCAGCCCCAGCGCCGCGAGCGTCATGCCGTCGCACAGCGTGCCGTCCGCCACCATCGCCATCACCTCGGCCAGGGTAAAATCCCGGGCGCGCATGTCCTGTTCGGTCGCCTCGCGCTCGGCCCTGCCCGGTATCAGCCCGGTCGCCAGAAACAGGTGCCCGGTCTGGTCGCAGAAACCCGGCCCCATCAGCACCGTGCCCACCCGCGTCATTTCCCGCGCGCGATAGCCGGTTTCCTCGCGCAGCTCCGCCTCCGCCAGCACCTCGGCCGCCACCGCGCTGTCATCCGGCCACATCCCCATCGGTAATTCCCACAGCCGGGCGCGAACGGGGTACCGGTATTGCTCCACCAGTGTCAGCCGCCCATCCTGGAGCGGCGCCACGATCACGAAGTCGCGGCGCTCCACCACGCCGTAAATTCCCTGGCTGTCGTCCCGCCGCCGCACGATATCCTCGCGCACCCGCAACCACTTGTTCTGATAGACGAGCTGGCTGGATACGGTCTCGATATCCGCCCTCACGCCAATACCCCGGCACCGCGGTTGAACAGCAGCAGGGCGAGCCCCGCGAATACCAGGTCCGCGGCCACGATGATCCCCAGCAGCCCGGCCGAGGCATGGGGCGTCAGCGCCGCCAGCACGAAGGCCAGCACCAGGTCCAGCACCCCCGCGAGGCCCAGCCACACCCAACCCGAACCCGGCCCGTGCCGGTGCTGATACCCCAGCCCGATCGAGGTCACCCCGTCCAGCAGCAGGTAAACCGCCAGCAGCAGCGTCAACCCCGCCGCCCCCGCCATCGGGTCGATCAGCAGCAGCAAGCCGCAGGCCAGCGCGATGATCGCCGAGGCCAGGCTCAGCCCCCGGTGCGCGTGCGCGCCCGCGCCAAAGCTCGAGGCCAGGCCAACCCCGCCCGCGAACAGCAACAACCACCCGAACACCAGCGTCGCCGCCAGCCCCGTGAAGGCCGGCACGACCAGCGCCAGAAATCCCAGCACCAGCAGCGCGACACCCTCCACCTTCAGCCAAACCGTCAAACCGTTGCCCGTCAGCATCGTCGTTTCCTGTCGTCGTGATGTCGGCTCAGTCCTGCGCGAGGTCCGCGCGGGCCCGCGCGCTCGTGGTTTTCAGTTGCCCGCACGCGGCCAGGATATCCCGCCCGCGCGGCGCGCGCACGGGGGCGGAAAATCCGGCATCATTGATCGCCTGCGCGAACTTCGCCACCCGCTCGGCCGGGCTGGTCTCATAGGCGCTGCCCGGCCACGGGTTGAAGGGAATCAAATTCACCTTCGCCGGCATCCCCGCGATCAGGCGTATCAATTCCCGCGCATCCGCGTCCGAATCGTTCACCCCCTTCAACATCACGTATTCGAACGTGATGCGCCGCGTGTTGGACGCGCCGGGAAAGCGCCGGCACGCCGCCATCAGCGCGGCAATCGGGTATTTGCGGTTCAGCGGCACCAGTTCATCGCGCAGGTCGTCGCGCACCGCGTGCAGGCTCACCGCCAGGTTCACGCCAAGCTCTTCCCCCACCCGGTCCATCATCGGCACCACGCCCGAGGTCGACAGTGTTATCCGCCGGCGCGACAGCGCAATCCCCTCGCCATCCATCACGATCGTCATCGCCTTGGCGACATTGGCGTAGTTGTACAGCGGCTCGCCCATGCCCATCAGCACGATGGTCGAAAGCAGCCGGGTCGCGCCATCGGCGGGGCTCGGCCATTCGCCATAAGCGTCCCGCGCCGCCATGAACTGGCCCACGATCTCGGCCGCCCCCAGGTTACGCGTGAGGCGCTGCGTGCCGGTATGGCAGAACCGGCACGACAAGGTGCAGCCCACCTGGGTCGACAGGCACACCGCGCCGCGGTCCTCCTCGCGGTCCGGTATGTAAACGGTCTCGGCTTCCTGGCCGTCGCGGAAGCGGAACAGAAATTTGCGGGTCTGGTCGCGGCTGGTCTGGCAACTCGCGACCAAGGGCCGCCCGACCACGAAGCCCTCGGCCAGCCGGGTCTGGAGCGGCCTGCCCAGGCTCGTCATGGCGGCGAACTCCGTCACCCCGCGATGATAAATCCAGTGCCACAGTTGCTTCACCCGGAAGGCCGGCTCGTCCAGCGCCGCCAGCGCCTGCGCCATCTCCGCGCGCGACAGCCCCACCAGGTCGCGCCGTCCATCCGCCAGCACATCGCCGGGCGGGTCGAACAGCGCGGCCTTGGCCAGTATCCGTGCCCGCTCCGCCTCGGTCAGGCTGTCGTCCCGCATCGCGCTCATGCCCCGGCATAAGGGGGGCGGCGGGTCGGGAACAAGCCCGAACCCCCATTTCAACCCAGATACGGCCGCAACACAGGGTAACCCATTGCCCGCGCGCCGCGTCTTGTTCGCGCCGGGCCGAGTGCGTACCTGTGCCGCGGTTCAGCACAGGGATGGTCGGATTGGCAGCACCCCGACAGGGCAGGGATCTCCGGGTCGATTTCTTTCGCGGTCTGGCGTTGTGGTGGATCTTCGTCGACCACGTGCCGCACGACGTGCTCGGCGCCCTCTCGATCCGCAATTTCGCCCTGTGCGATGCGACCGAAATCTTTGTCTTCCTCGCCGGCTTCGCGGGCGGCATGGCCTATGGCCAGACCCTGGACCGCCAGGGCTGGCTCTATGCCGGGGCCGATTCGCTGCGCCGCGCCTGGACCCTCTACATCGCGCATATTTTTCTTTTCGTCGTCTTCTCCGCTCAGGTCGCCTGGTCCGCGGCCGCGCTCTCGCGCACCGACTATCTCGACGAAATCCATCTCGACGTCATCGGCAACCACCCCTACCGCGCCCTGCTCGAGGCCCTGACGCTGCATTTCCAGCCGGCCTATCTCAACATCCTGCCCATGTACATCGTGCTGCTGGCGGGTTTCGCGCTGGTTCTGCCGCTGCTGCGCGCGCCCTGGTGGCTCGCCGCCCTGTCGGCGCTGCTGTATCTCGGGGTCCAGGTGTTCGGCTGGAACTTCCCGAGCTGGACCGGCGGCACCTGGTTTTTCGATCCGATGGCCTGGCAGGCCCTGTTCGTGCTCGGCGCGCTGATCTCCTATCGGCGCCCCGGCATCGCCGCCTTCGCCCGCCCCTGGCCGCGCTTCGCGCTCGATGCGCTGGCCATCCTCACCCTGCTGTTCGGCCTCTGGCTGCTCGCCTTCTGGCAGCATCAGGCCTGGGCCGCCTATCTGCCCGCGGCGCTGGTGCGGTGGCTGAACGACGTGCCCAAAGCCACGCTCCACCCGCTGCGCTTCACCAGTTTCCTCGCCCTCGCCTGGCTCGCCCGGCGTCTGGTCTCTCCGGCCGCGTCCTGGGTGCGGTCGCGCTGGGCCAGGCCCTTCGTCATCGCCGGCCAGCACTCCCTGCCGGTATTCTGTTTCGGCATTTTCGCGTCCTTCGTCGGGCGCGTGGTCATGGAACAAGGCACCGGCCCCGCCCGCCAGATCCTGGTCAATGTCGTCGGCACCGCCGCCCTGGCCGCGGTCGGCGGTATCGCCGCCTGGTACAAGCGCCGCGGCAAACGCCCCGAGGCCGCCAGCACCCCGACCCTGGTCGCCGCCGGGTAACGCCGACACACAGCATCACCGCCCCCGGGTCACCGCCCCGGGGTTACTGCCACCGGGTCACCGCCCCGGGGGTCACTGCTTCGGGGTCACTGCCACGGCCGATAGGTATTGAACCGGTCCGCCAGATGAAAATTCCCGTCCTTGCGTGAAAAATTCGGGTTATAGAAGGGGTCGGCGTCGAGTATCGCGCCCCAGCGCGCGCGCATATGGGCCACTTCCGCCTTGAAGCGGGCATAGTGCTCGGGCGCCATGTCATCCCCCCGGGTCGCGGATTCGTGGTGGATCAGCTCGGCCTCCGCCGCGTACAGGTTGCGCAGCCCCGCCGCGCGCAGCCGTAGGCAGAAATCCACGTCGTTGAAGGCAATCGCGAGGTTGGTCTCGTCCATGCCGCCCACCGCCCGATACTGCGCCGCCCGCACCGCGAGGCACGCCGCGGTCACCGCGCCGACCTCGCGGGTCAGAACCGCCGCGCCAAAATATCCCGGGCTGTCGGCGGGCTCCTTCAGGCAGAAATGGTTGGCGACGCCGCCCACACCCAGCACCACGCCGGCATGCTGCACGCGCCGGTCCGGGTACAGCAGGCGCGCGCCCACGGCGCCGATCTCCGGGCGCACCGCGTGGGCCACCAGCGCCGCCAGCCAATCCGGCCGGAGGATCTCGATATCGTTGTTCAGCAGCACCAGAACCTCGCCGCGCGCCGCGCGCGCCGCCTGGTTGTTCAAGGCCGAGAAATTGAACGCCCCCGGCGCGCGCAGCACCCGCACCCGCGCGTCGCGGCCGAGCTCGGCCAGCAAACCCAGCGCCTCCGCCGCGTCGCTGCCATTATCCACGATCAGCAGCTCGATCGGCGCGTAGTCGGTCGCGCTCAACACGCCCTCGGCGCAGCGGCGCAGCAGGCCGGCGCCGTTGCGCGTCGGCACGATCACGCTCACCAGCGGCCTTGGTTCGGGCGGGCTCAGGGTCACCCGCGTCCAGGCCGGCACCATCGGCAGCGCCCCCACCCGCGCCATCCCGCCCAGCCCCACCCGCGTCAGATGCTCGTCGATCGCCCGCCGCGCCGCGGCCACGCACCTGTCCAGCCGCGCCTTCGAGAAACTGCCCGGATCCTGCCGCCAATGATACAGTATCGCGGGAATATGGCGTATGCCCGCCGCCCCCACGGCCTCCGCCGCCCGCAGCGCCAGGTCATAATCCTGGCTGCCCTCGAAGCCCGCGCGCAACCCGCCCAGCCGCGCCAGCAGATCACGCCGATACACCCCGAGATGACTGACCAGATTATGCCCGCGCATCAGCTCGATATTCCAATCCGGCTTGAAATACGGCAGACAGCGCCGCCCCTCCGCATCGATCTGGTCCTCGTCGGAATAAATCATCCCGGCCTCGGGGTGCGCCTCGATCTCGGCGGCCACCATGTACAGCGCGTGCACGGGCAGCAGGTCGTCATGGTCCATCAGCGCCACGTAGTCGCCGGTGGCGGTGGCCAGCGCCTCGTTGGTGGCCGCGGCAATGCCCCGGTTCTCGGCCAGGCGCGTCACCACCACCCGCGCATCCCCGGCCAGCGCCGCCAGGCATTCCGCGACACCCGCGCGGGTCGAGCCGTCATCGGCCAGGCATAATTGCCAATACGGGTAGTACTGATCGATCACCGACCCGACCGCCGCGCGCAGCAGCGCGGGGTCGGGGTCGAACACCGGCATCACCACCGAAATCCGCGGCGGCGCCGCCATCGCCGCGACATGGGCGGCGATCGCCACCCGGTCGCCCTCGTCCAGCGTATCGTGCCGCTCGATCCAGCGCCGGTAGGTCGTTGGCCCGTCCGGCGCCGGCAGGTGGCGCTCCCGCCGGCCGCGCACCCGGTCGATCAGCCGCCGCAGCGGCGCGGTCAGGCGCCATATCCGCGCGTTGCGGAGCAGGTCGCGCTCGAAGCTGACCAGCGCCAGTTGGTGTTCGAGCCGAACGATCTCGTCGCGCGCGGCCATCAGTTGCGCCTCGCGCCGCGCGAGGCTCGCGCGCAGGGTCGCCAGCCGCGCATCCGCGCGCGCCGCCGCGCTGGCCGGGGCAGGGCAGGGGGGGTCGGTCATGGCTCTGCCCCTATCCCGCGTGCGCCCCCCCCACAAGCGGGCCACCCCGAGTCGCCGCCTTTCTTGCCAATTCGCCGATCACCCGCCATACGTCGCGCCCTGCCGAATGCCGGGGAAGCGAACGCCCGACCATGCTGTATTTCAGTCGCCTCAAAACCGCGCTCATCGCCGCGGCCTGTCTGTTGGGGGTCGTGCTCTGCCTGCCCAACGTCATGCGGGCCCCGGCGGCCTGGCTGCCCTGGCGCGCCATCCATCTCGGCCTCGATCTGCGCGGCGGCAGCTACCTGCTGCTCCAGGTCGATATGGACCAGGTCGTGCGCGAACGCCTCGCCGCGATGCTCGATGAAGCCCGCACGACCCTGATCACGCAGCAAATCCACTATACCGGCCTCGCGGTCGATGCCGCCGGAAATCGCATCGTGCTGCACCTCCCCGACCCCGCCCAGCAGGCCGCCGCCCTCGCGGCCCTGCGCCAGGCCTTCGGCGGCGTCACCCAGACCTCCGCCGGCACCACCGCCCCCGACACCGACATCTCGGTCCTGCGGGATGGTCGCGTCGCCGCCACCCTGTCGCGCGTCGCCCTCACCGCGCGCGCGCTCGGCGCGGTCAACCAATCCATCGAGATCGTCCGCCGCCGCATCGACAGCACCGGCGTCGTCGACCCCGACATCACCCGCCAGGGCGATGACCGCATCGTCGTGCAGCTCCCCGGCGTGTCCGATCCCGCGCGCATCAAGGACCTGCTCGGCCGCACCGCGAAAATGACCTTCCATCTGGTCGATGAAGGCGCCGATCTGTCCTCCCCCGCCGCCCCACCGGGCGACGAGGTCCTGCCCATGCAGGACACCACCCAGACCAAAATCGCGGTGCGCAAGGCGATCGCGGTCGATGGCGCCGACCTCACCGATGCCCGCGCCGGCACCGACCAGGATGGGCGCTGGGTCGTCAACTTCACCTTCAACGGTCGGGGCACCCGCAAATTCGGCGAGGTCACGTCGGAGAATGTCGGCCATCGCTTCGCCGTCGTGCTCGACAACACCGTCATCACCGCGCCGGTCATTCAAACCCCGATCATGGGCGGGCGCGGCGAAATCACCGGCAATTTCACCGCCGCCAGCGCCAACGATCTCGCGGTCGAGCTGCGCTCCGGCGCCCTGCCCGCGCCGCTCACCGTGATCGAGGAACGCACCGTCGGGCCTTCGCTCGGCGCCGCCAGCATCCGCGCCGGCACCATCTCGCTCGCCGTCGGCTTCCTGCTCGTCATCGGCTTCATGGGCGTGTTCTACGGGCTGTTCGGCTGGTTCGCGAATATCGCGCTGATCGCCAATCTCGTCCTGATGCTGGGCATCCTCAGCCTGATGCAGGCCACCCTGACGCTCCCCGGCATGGCCGGCATCCTGCTCACGCTCGGCATGGCGGTCGATGCCAACATCCTCATCAATGAGCGCATCCGCGAGGAAGTGAAGGCCGGGCGCACCCCGGTCAAAGCCATGGAGGCCGGCTTCACCCGCGCCTACTCCACCATCCTCGACAGCAACATCACCGCCCTGCTCGCGCATGTCATGCTGTTCGCCTTCGGCACCGGGCCGGTGCGCGGCTTCGCCGTCACCATCACGGTCGGCATCGTCACCACTTTGTTCACCGCCACCGTCGTCGCGCGCCTGCTCATGGTGCGCTGGTGGTCCGCCCTCCGTCCCCAAGCCCTGCCGGTATAAGCGCCATGTTCTATCGCCCCGCTTTCCGCCTGGTGCCGGACGGCACGCGCCTCAACTTCATGCGCGGCCGCTATCTCGGCCTCGCCTTCTCGGCGGTGCTCTCCATCGCCTCGGTCATCCTGTTCTTCTATCCCGGCCTCAATCTCGGCCTCGATTTCCGCGGCGGCATCGTCATGGACGTCGCCCTGCCCGGGCCGGTGCCGCAGCCGCAGGTGGTTGGCGTGCTCAACGCCGCCCATCTCCCCCGCGCCGAGGTGCAAACCTTCGGCAAGGGCAGTGAAGTTCTGGTCCGCCTGCCCGCCCAGGCCGATGAGGCCAGAACCCAGCACGACGCCGACGCCGCGCGCGCCGCGCTGCTGACCAAATTCCCGGGCACGAAAATCCTCCGCACCGATGCGGTCGGCTCCTCGGTCTCGCACCAGTTGTTCATGAACGGGCTGCTCGCCCTCGGCATCTCGCTTCTGATGATCCTCGCCTATATCTGGTTCCGCTTCGAGCTCGAATTCGCGGTCGCCGGCGTCATCACCCTGCTGCTCGATGTCACCAAGGCGATCGGCTTCCTCGCCATCACCCGCATCCCGTTCGACCTCGTCATGGTCGCCGCCATCCTCACCATCATCGGCTACTCCACCAACGACAAGGTCGTGGTCTACGACCGGATCCGCGAGAATTTGCGCAAATACAAAAAAATGCCGCTCCGGGAATTGATCGACCTCTCGATCAACGAAACCCTCAACCGCACGCTCGGCACCTCC
>JAJXVA010000280.1 GCA_021782435.1 Pseudomonadota bacterium | reverse complement strand
AGCGGCAGCGCTGCCTCGGTCACCGACAGGCCGGCTAGGGCGCGCAGGTGCCGGTAGCCCGGGTAGCCGGCTTGGCTGGCTTCGAAGAGCGGGCGCACCTGATCGCGCAGCCGCCGGTAGAACCAGGCGAAGGCCGGGGCGGCGAGACGACGGGCTTCCGCCCCGTCTTCCAGGCAGAAGACGCCTACCGTCATGGCGCAGCGGGGCCCGTGACCGGGGGGAGGTGCGGCCATCCCGGGTGGGCTTTGCCAGGCGGTGCGGTATCGCCCGAGGTCGCGCCGCACCAGCGCCCAAGGCTTGAACGGGCCGGCGAGCGCGCCGAGACCGAGGCGGCTCGCCCAGTCGAATCCGTCCGCGCTGACACAGGCGGCCCAGAGCGGCGGGTACGGGTCTTGGCGCGGGCGCGGCGCGACCTCAACCCCGCGCAGGTCATGGAACCGGCCGGCGGTGACGATGGGGCCGGGTGGGGCGCGCAGCAGGGCGATGGTTTCCTCGGTGCGGGCGCGGGAGTCGTCGGGGCGGGTTCCGAACAGCGCCGCTTCGGCGGGAGAGAAGCCGCGGCCGAGGCCGAGTTCGAGGCGGCCGGCCGAGAGTTGGTCGAGGGTTGCGGCGCGTTCGGCGACCCGCAGCGGATGGTGCAAAGGTGCGACCACCACCGCATGACCGAGCCGGATGCACCGGGTCCGCTGCGCCGCCGCGGCAAGCACCAGATCGGGGGCGGTGGCGTACGAGTAATCCCCGGCCAGATGGTGTTCCACCACCCAGGCAGCCCCGAAACCGAGCTGGTCGGCGAGCACGATCTCCTCCAGCGTGTCGGCGAACACCGTGCCCGGGTCAGGTCCGCGGGACGGGGGGACGGCGAGCTCGAAGAACAGGTCGAACTGCATCCGCCCGCACCGGCGGCGATCAGGCCTGGACGCGGATGCGGAACTGGAACTCCTTGCCGGCGGCGGTGGATTCCACCAGCTCGTTGCCGGTGGACCGGCAGAAGGCCTCGAAATCCTTGACCGCGCCCGGGTCGGTGGCCTGGATCGTCAGCACCTCGCCGCGTGCCATGTCCTTGAGGGCTTTCTTGGCGCGCAGGATCGGCAGCGGGCAGTTGAGGCCGCGGGCATCGAGGGTCTGGTCGGCCATGATCGGCTCCGTTCAGATGAACAGGTTGATGTCGGACTTGGTGGCTTCTTCGATATAGGTGGCAGCGCCGCCGAGCTCGGGACCGTCGATCAGGTCCTCGCGCCGCAGCTCGAACAGATCGAGCGTCATCTGGCAGGCGATCATTCGCACATCCGATTCGACGGCGGCGCTGCGCAGGTCCTCGATCGAGGCCACGCCCTTCTTGCGGATGAGGTTCTTCATCATGGTGGTGGCAAGCATGTCCATCCCCGGCAGCGCGCCGAGGAGGTTGGGCATCTTCATGTGCCCGCCCATCATCGGCATTTCCATCGCCGCGTTGCCGAGAGTGGTGATGGAGAGGTCGAGCTTCTTCTTCAGCAGGGCGAGGCCGTAGAAGGTGAAGAACATCGAAACCTCGAGGCCCATCGCCGCGGCGGTGGTTGCCAGGATGAAGGGCGGATAGGCCCAGTCCAGCGTGCCTTTGGTGACGATGATCGACATCCGCTTGTTGTTGGCTGGTTCGCTCATCGGGCGGGATTCCGGGTCAGGGGGTTGGGGCGCAGCCGGCGAAACTGTCGGCGGTCATCTTGGCTTCGTAAGGGGCGGCGACGGCGTTGCCCGGCGTCAGGCCGGAGCGGGCGGCGGCCCAGTCGGCCGGCTTGACGCGAAGCAGCCAGCCATTGCCATAGGGTTCGGCATTGGCGAGCTTGGGGTCGGCGACCAGCGCGTCGTTCACCGCCGCGACCTCCGCATCGAAGGCGAGCTTCGCCGGACCGACCCATTTGCCAGATTCGATGGTGGCGCAGGATTTGCCGGCCTGCACGCCGCGGCCCGCCTTCCGGGGGGTGACCGCGACCAGCTGACCGGCCAGCGCCAGGGCGACCGCGGTCATGCCGGCGGTGACGGTGCCGTCGGATTCCTCCCGGTACCACATGTTGTTCTCGACATCGTAGAGCAGATCGTCGGGCAGCTCGCAGCCGCGCACGAAAGGCATGGGTCAGCTCCTGGGTTGGGCGGCGTCGGGCGCGTGCAGCGGGCGCGCGGCGCAGCAGAAGGTGCCGAGGCCGGCGGTTTCGAGCGAGCCGGCGACGAACAGGGCAAGATGGGTACCGGCCATGTCGGCCAGCCGCAACCGTCGGGCGCGCTCGGCCGCGTCCGCGGCGACGGACGCGCAGTTGATCTGATAGATCAGCTCGCGGCAGGTCTCGCGGCAGGCAAGGAAATTGGGCGCGATGCGGGCGGCCTGCCGGTGCAGGGCGAGCAGCCGGTAGCCCTCGACCTCGCCGGGTTCGGGTGCTGCGTCATGCGCGGCGAGCCAGGCACGGATCGCATCCTCGGCCGCGACGAGCAGCGTTTCGCCGGTCATCGGAACCCTCGGGCGCGCAGGAAGTCGCGCGAGTCGGAGAGGTTTTCGGCCACGCCGACCTGACGCGCCGAAAGGCCGAGGGCGAGGC
>JAJXVA010000279.1 GCA_021782435.1 Pseudomonadota bacterium | reverse complement strand
GCGAAGGTTCCGCCGACCCAGAGCAGATAGGCGTCGATCCGCGACATCAGGGCCAGCGGCCAGATCAGCAACAGGAATGACGGCGGATAGGCAAAGGGGGCGTATTCGGGGAACCCGGGGTCGAGCCGGTGCTGGAACGCCGACAGCGCGGCGGGGTCGTAGAGCGCGCCGGCACCGGCCGCGTGCAGCAGCTTCGACCAGGGCCAGTAGAGAAAGGTCAGGTCGAGATAGCTCCGCGCGTGGAATACCAGCGCGTGGACCACCGCCCGATCGAGCACGGCGGCCACCATGAGCAGCGCGGCGGCCAGGAGGGCCAGCAGCGCGCGTCCGCTGCGCGCGCCGATCGGCCCGTGTGTCTGGCTTGGCACGGCATCGGTGTTTGCCTGGGTTAGCGCTCCGCTACCCGGGGACGTGTTCATCGCCCCGGCCCTGGTGGTGGCGTCCCGTCGCGCATCACCGATTGCTGCGGCGCCGCGCGGACTGCCGGCTTCCCCGCCCAAGGCGGGCCGCCGGTCATTCTGGTACCGATGCAAACACGATTGATGAGCCCGGCAGCGCGCTTCGTCGTAGCTCCGCATACCATCGGCGTATGATCAGGCCAAACAGAAGCACCAGAACGAGAGCGCCCCACGGCATGGTGGACTCAACCATCAGGTAGGGAAGCAAGACCGCCATGATCAAGACTACTATTTCGACGGGACCAAACGGGTCGCCCATTTCGTGACGATCGATGACCACGCTCAGGATGGCATAGCCGACGACTGGAAGATCGGTGAGGAACGCATAGGGCGTCGTGAAAAACAGCCCTACCAGAAGGGCCGCGACCGGCAGGCGGCCGAAGCCCCGTCGGAAGCACAGCCAGACCGCGCCCGCGGTGAGTAGTCCGCTGAAAACCTGCGCCGCTGTTGTGGCGTCCGTACCGGATCCGAGGGTGTGCATCGCTGCCGTGACGGTGGGGCTGAGATGCGCGACTTTGGGCGACGCCGCTACCGTGCGCGAGAGCCCCTGCATCGCGCGCGGAAGGGCCCACCACATCGACCAGCCGAAGACCGCGCTACTGGCAAGCGCTGTCAACAACACCGTCGCAACAGCCGCGACGATCGATCGCCACGCTCCGGCCGAAACCAGGGCCACGGGAACGAGGAGGCCGAATTGCGGCTTGAAGGCCAGCAGCCCGAACAGCACACCTGCAAGCACGGGGCGTCTGTCGACCATGCGGCACCCCCCGACCATCAGGGCGCCGGTGAGAAAGCCGTTCTGGGCATTGAGGACCACAACGACCGTGCTCGGGATCAGGAGGCCGAGCGCGGCAGTCCGCCATCCCCATGGCCGATACCAACACACCCACAAATAAAGCGGAAGGGTGACTCCGATCCACAGCAGGTACGCCGGGACCTGTGGCAGCAGACCCAATGGCCAGATCAGCAGCAGGAAAGGCGGAGGATAGGCGAATGGCTGCGGGGCGGCGAAACTGTGGTCCATGGCATGCTGGAAGGCATACAGTGCTGTCGGGTTGTAGATTTTCACTGGCGCGGCAGCCTGGTGGATGAAGCTGGACCACGACCAGGCCAGAAAGGCGGCATCCAGATAGTGGCGGCCGCCGGTGCGCAGTACGTCGACGATATCCACATAAATCCTGAACGCGGGCCATGCCAGGCAGGTCACCAGCAAGCCCAGCAATACCCGCGTCTTCAGGGCCCGCGTCGGCCATTCCGTCAATGCTGACCAGGTTTGGCGACCCACACTTTGCACAGCACGCCGCGCATCGACCGGCAGCGCCGCCTCTCCCACCTTCACCGTCCCACTCCCGGCGGCAGTGTCCCATACTGCACCACCGGCTCGGCCGGCGCCGCGGCGGCACCGACCCGCAGCGCCACCGGCGTGACGATCCGCGCCAGCCCGCCCGGTGCCGCCTGCGGCCCCTCGCCGGGGGAGATCACGCGCACCCCGTGCACCGCCGCGACCGGCACCCATCCGCTTACGGGCAGGCCGGCCGCCGGCCCTGTCGCCATCAGCGCCAACCGGGTCGCCGCGGCGGGCCCGCTCGCGTCCCAGTCGCGCAGCACCGCCAGCAGATAGGGCTGCCCAAGCGCCGGCGTCTGCGAGTGATACGCCGCCGCCGCCGCGCCCCAATCTCCCAGCTGGGTCCGCAGCCGGGCAAGGAACCCGGCCGCGTAGGTCGCGTTGGTCACGGGGTCGAGCGCCGCCTCCAGACTGGGGAACGCATCCGGATGCGTGCCCAGGTTCACCTGGAAGCAGCCGACATCGATATTTGTCTGCCCGGCGGCGCGCGCCGCGCGGATCGCCGCCAGCGCGGCGGCACGGCTCGGCAGCAACGCCCCTTGCCCGGCGACATCCACCGCCCAGGGCCAGGCCGCGACATGCCCGCTGGCCGAGAGCCGGCCGCTTTCCACCCGCCCGATCGCCAGCAACAGGCCCGATGGAATGCCGAACGCCGCTTCGGCGGCGCGCCCCGCCTGCTCGCAGGCATCGCCCGGCGCCGCGATGGCGGCGTCCGTCGCGGCCGGAACGGAGGGCTGGACGAGAACGGGGCCGGCCGGGCCGGACACGATC
>JAJXVA010000278.1 GCA_021782435.1 Pseudomonadota bacterium | reverse complement strand
GGCCTCCCTGGCCAGACCGGCGAGATCCAGGGCGCCGGCGCCGGCCAGGGCCAGGGCGCGGCCAGGGGCACCGCCGGCAATGACGAGTAGCGCGTTGGTTTCGGCGGCACCAAGATCGGGCGCGGCCGCGCGCAGCACCTCACGCATGGCGGCCTCATCGAGCGGGGCGAGGGCAAGGCGCACGCAGCGGCTGCGCAAGGTGGGCAGCAGCGCGCCGGGATTGTGGCTGACGAGGAGCAGGATGGTGCGGTCCGGCGGTTCCTCGAGCGCTTTGAGGAGCGCGTTGGCGGCGGCGTTGTTCATGGCCTCGGCGCCGTCGATGATGACGACGCGGAAGCCGCCCTCGGCTGGGGTGAGGCGGAGGAAGCCGGTGATTTCCCGGATATCATCGACCAGGATCTCGCGGCCCATGCGCTTTTTCTGATCGTCGTAGCGGAGGGTCACCGTGAGCAGATCGGCATGGGTGTCGGCGGCGACACGGCGGAACGTGCCATGGGTTGGTGGCACGTGCAGCGGCTTGGGGGCGGGGCCGGCTGGCAGGCCGGAGAGCAGAAACCGGGCGAAACGATAGGCGAGCGTTGCCTTGCCGATGCCGGCGGGGCCGGTGATGAGCCAGGCGTGGTGCAGCCGCTGGCCAGCGGCGGCGCGGGCGAGTTCGGCCTCGGCCAGGTCGTGGCCGATCAGGGCTTCGGTTTCGGCGGGGGTCCGCATGGCGGAAGGCTAGCGGAAAGCGGGGTCGCGGATAAGCCGGGGTGGAGTCATGGATGACGAATCCCCGCGCAGGCCTAGATTGCGGGGATGACAAGCAACCTGCCCGAAACGAATGAGGCCGCCGCCCGCCCGCGCGCGGTGGTGATTGGCTCGGGGTTTGGCGGACTGGCGGCAGCAATACGGCTCGGGGCGCGCGGCTATGGCGTGACGGTTCTGGAGCGGCTGGAAAGCCCGGGCGGTCGGGCGCGGGTGCACCGCCAGGATGGATTCGTGTTCGACGCCGGGCCAACGATCATCACCGCGCCGTTTTTGCTGGAGGAATTATGGGCGCTGTGCGGACGCCTACTCGAGGATGACGTGACCCTGAGGGCGGTCGATCCGTTCTATCGGTTTGTGTTCGATGATCGGGTCAGTTTCGATTATTCGGGCGACAAGGCGGCGATGGAGCAGGCGATCCGGCGGCTGAGCCCGAAGGATATCGACGGATATCGGCGTTTCATGGGCATGAGCGAACGGATATTCCGCGTCGGGTTCGAAGAACTGGGTGACCAACCGTTTTCGTCCTGGAGGGACATGGCGCGGATCGTGCCGCAGATGATGGCCTTGAAGAGCTACCGCAGCGTGCATGGGCTGGTGGCGAGCTATGTGAAGAACGAGAAATTGCGGCTGATGCTGAGTTTTCATCCGCTGTTGGTGGGGGGCAACCCGTTCGCCGCGAGTTCGATTTACGCGCTGATCTGTTTTCTGGAGCGGAAATGGGGGGTGCATTTCGCGATGGGCGGTACGGGCGCGCTGGTGGCGGGCATGGTGGGGCTGATCCAGGGGCAGGGCAATACGATACGCTATGGCGAGACGGTGACGCGGATTTTGGTGGAAAACGGTGCGGCGGTGGGGGTGGAGACGGCGCATGGTGAGCGGATTGCCGCGGAGGTCGTGGTCTCCAATGCCGATGCCACCCACACCTATACGCACCTGCTGGGGGACGTGCGGCGGCGGCGCTGGACGGATGCGCGGCTGGCCCGGGCCAAACAATCGATGGGGTTGTTCGTCTGGTATTTCGGCACCAACCGGCAATACCCTGACGTGGCGCACCACACGATTTTGCTCGGGCCGCGCTACAAGGGGCTGATCGACGACATTTTCCGGCGTAGAATATTGGCGGAAGATTTTTCGCTCTATCTGCACCGGCCGACGGCGACCGATGCCAGCCTGGCACCGCCCGGGTGCGACGCATTTTACGTATTGAGCCCGGTGCCGCACATGGGGGCCGGGATAGATTGGCGAACCGAGGCGCCGAAATACCGCGACCGGATTGCGGCACGGCTTGAGGATTATCTTCTGCCCGGGCTGCGGGACGCGGTGGTGACCAGCCGGATGACGACGCCGCTGGATTTCGAGACCGTGCTGCTGAGCGAACAGGGCGCGGCGTTCGGACTGGAACCGTTGTTGAGCCAGAGCGCGTGGTTCAGGCCACACAACGCCAGTGAGGACGTGAAAAACCTGTTTCTGGTCGGGGCCGGGACGCATCCGGGGGCGGGGGTGCCGGGCGTGCTGAGTTCGGCGCGGGTGTTGGACCGCGTATTGCCGGAGTCGTGCTCATGAAACTGCCGAACCCGATGTTCATTTTTCTGGATGTGGCGGTGCTGGCGGTGCTGGTGTGGGAGCTTTGGCGGATAAGGACCGGAAAATACGACAAGAAAAAAGACGATTGAAGGCCGGTATTGCGGCGCGGGTGATAACGAGGCCGAGGTCGAGCGGCGGATCAGCGACCGAGAAACGCTTCCAGATTGTGGTGCAGCGCGCCCGGCTGGTCGACATGCAGCCAGTGCCCGGCATCAGCGATCGTGACGATGCGCGCGGTGGGAAACTGGGGGTCGATGAC
>JAJXVA010000062.1 GCA_021782435.1 Pseudomonadota bacterium | reverse complement strand
GGTCTCGGCGGCAAACCCGATGACCAGCGGGCGGGCGGCCTGGGACTGCGCCATCCCGGTGAGGCGCGCCTGCGGCAGATACAGCGCGCCCGGCAGATCCGGCGCTAGCCGGACCTGGAGAGGTTTGCCATCGAGTTGCACCTCGATGAAGGGCTCTGCCTGGTCGGCCGGCCAGGGCACGCAGGTGCCGGCGGCGGATGTGCCATAGGGGGCACCAGAGGGGGTACCAGCGGGGGTGCTATAGGGGGGGGCTTCGGGGCGCGCGTCGGGCGCGGGCAAGGTGATACGCGCGGTCTGATAGTCGATGCGGACCGGCTGACCCTCGGTGAGTGCGGCGCCGATGATACCGGCGGGTGCGAAACCGAGCGCGGGCGCGAGCGACGCGAGGTGGGTGACGGCGAAGGTGACGTGCTGGCGACTGAGGGTGCCGGCCGCGAGATGGGCGACCTGGACCGTACCAGCCTGGGTCGGCGTGAGGTTGGTGTGGGCGGCGGCGGCGGCACCAAGCAGGGCGGGCGCGTAGGGGGCGAACAGGAACGGGAGGGCGCGGGCATGGTTGAGCGCGACCGCGACCACGATATGCCCGCTGATCAGCGTGAAGGGCAGCGAGGCCGGGGCGGCGCGGGCCGGGAGGGCGAGGAGCGCCAGCAGCGCGAGAATTGAGGAGCTTAGCCGGGTCACGCCATGCCGCCGCGATGTGGGACCGGCAGGATAACGGGGCGCGGGACGGCGTGGCAAACCGGGGCGGCGGGCAGGTGGGACTTGACCTTGCGGGGGATGGGGTGCGAGCGACGGGCATGAGGTTCCGGCTTTGGATTTGGCTTTGGCTCGTGGTGGGTGTGCTGGGGGTTTGCCGGGCGGCGGTGGCGCAGCCGGCACTGGCGGCGCTGGCGATCTCGCCCGCGGCCCCGGGCCAGACGGCCGCGGCGCCGGTGACTGCCCCCGATAAGGCACAACTGGCGACGCTGATTGCGGCGCTGGAAAACGACGCCACCCGCAACGCCTTGATCGCCGCGCTGAAGGCCGAGGCGGCGGCACCCGCGACGACCCAGCCGACGAAACCCGCGAAGCCCGCCGCGCTGCACCTGGCACCGGGTAGTGTGGGCGCCGAATTGCTGAGCGGGGTGTCCGGCGCGCTGGCCGCGGGATCCGCCGAGGTGGTGGCGACGATTCGCGGCCTGACCCATGTGCATCTGCTGGGGATCTGGCTGCGCAACCTGCTGCGCGACCAGCCGACGCGGGCGCTGCTACTGGCACTGCTGTGGCGGCTGGTGGTGGTCGCGGCGGCGGGGCTGGGCGTGCAATGGCTGGTGTGGCGCGGTCTGCACCGCCTGCGCGAAAAAGTGAACGCCGCCGCCCCGACCGACGCCCCGACCGACGCCCCGACCGACGCCCCGCCGGCCACGCCGGCGCCTGGGCCAAAGAAGAAGTCCCGGCGGCACACGCGGCTGCGGCCCAACGCGGCGCTGCTGCTGCGAAGGCTGCCGCTGGTCGGCGTGCGGCTGGCGGTGGATATGCTGCCGCTTTGCGCGTTCGCCGGGGTTTTATACGGGCTGCTGGCCACCCCGTTCGGCGCCGCGACCGATGCGCGGATCGTGCTGCTGGGCCTCGGCAACGCGTATCTGCTGGTTGGGGTGGGGCTGACCTTCACGCACGCGCTGCTATCGCCCGAAACGCCAGGATTGCGGCTGATCGGGCTTTCGGACCATGCCGCGGCGTATCTCACGCGCTGGTCGGTGCGGCTGCTGGCGGTGGCGCTGTCCGGCTACATGCTGGACCAGATCGGGTTGCTGCTGGGCATGTACTTGCCGTTGCGGGAAGGGCTGATCCGCACCGTGGGGCTCATTCTGCACGTGATGGTTCTGGTCATGATCGTGCAGCTGCGCCGGCCGGTGGCGCGGCGGCTGCGCGCGCCCCGCGGGGCCAAGGGGGCGCTGGCGAGCCTGCGCAACTGGCTGGCGGGGAGCTGGCATATCATTGCGATTTTCTACAATTTCGCGATCTGGCTGATTTTCGCGTTCGAGGTCCGGGAAGGGTTCCTGGTGATCTGGCGGGATTTCCTGCTGGGGCTGGCGGTGGTGGTGGCCACCCGACTGGTGGGCATCGTGCTGCACGGGGCGATCGAGCGATCGGTCTCGGTGCGGCCCGACCTGGCGGCACGCTACCCGGACCTGCCGGGGCGGGTGGCGCGCTACCGGCCGGTGCTGCACGGGCTGGTGAATTTTCTGCTGTGGTCGGCGGCGCTGGTGCTGGTGCTGCAGTTCTGGCGCCTGCCGGTGCTTTCGCTGTTCGAAGTGGGCAGCCTGGGCGGGCGGGTGGCGCGGGCGCTGGCGCGGAGTTTCGTGATCGTGCTGGTGGCCGTGGTGGTGTGGGAACTGGCGAACGCGGCCATGACCGGGCATTTGAACCGGCTGGACCGGGAGGCCCATACCGGGCGCGCGGCACGGCTGCGGACCCTGCTGCCGATGCTGCGTACCGCGCTGCTGGTGGTGGTGCTGGTGTTCGCGGCGCTGACGATATTGAACCAGGTCGGCGTGAACACGGCACCCCTGCTGGCCGGCGCCGGCGTGGTCGGCATCGCGATCGGCTTCGGCTCGCAGAAACTGGTGCAGGACGTGATAACGGGGCTGTTTCTGCTGCTGGAGAACGCCATGCAGGTGGGGGACTGGGTGACCGCCGCCTCGCTTTCCGGCACGGTGGAGACCCTGTCCATACGCACGCTCAGACTGCGCGGCTCGGACGGATCGATGCATGTGGTGCCGTTCAGTTCGGTGACCACGGTCAGCAATGCGTCGCGGGATTTCGGCTACGCGATGCTGCCGATCAGCGCCGGGTACAACGAGGAGCCGGACCGAGTGGTGACACTTGTCCGCGAGGTGGTTGCGGAGATGAAGCAGGACGCCAGGATCGGCCCGATCATGATCGGGGATCTGGAGGTATGGGGCGTCGACAAGTTCGATCTGTATGCCTGGGTGCTGCTGAGCCGGATACGCACTCTGCCCTCGCAGGGAAGCACGGTGCAAAGGGAATTCAATCGCCGCATGAAATATCGCTTCGATGAATTGGGGATAGAAAGTCCGCTGACGGCGCCACGGGTGCTGCACCCGACCGTCCGTGCGTCCGCGCCGACCGGGGCGGATGCGCCGAACGCGGGCGGCGCGTGATGGATATTCGCGCCAGGTTGGCCGGTCCCGGCTTTGCGCTGGTCGGTGCCGCGGAAATGCGCGCGGCGCTGGCGCCGTTCGGCGCGCTGGACGATTGGACGGACTTCGCCGCCGGCTGGGAAGGGATGCCGGTGGACGAATACATGGCCGATGGCGGGCGCTACCGGCGGCGGCGGCACGCGGTATTCCACGCCCTGGCCGGCACGCACGAAATCTCCCGCGCGCCCGACCGACCTCATTACCAAACAAAGGAATATAACGCGCTGCACGGCGGCATCGCGCGGCATTTCGCGCCGGTTCGGGCGGAGGTCGCGGCGACGCGCAGCTTCACCACCATACTCGGCTACGCGCGCGCGCTGTTTGACGCGCTATGCCCAGGCCAGGACTGGGATATCGAAATGCACCAGTTCCGGATCGAGGCGGTGGCCGGCGCGCCGGGCCAGCCAACGCCGGAGGGGCTGCACCGCGATGGCGTGGATTACGTTCTGGTGCTGTTGATAGAGCGTGTGAACATCGAAAGCGGCGTGACGACCGTACACGACCTGGACGGCACCGAGCTTGGCAGCTTCACCCTGGCGCAACCGCTGGACGCGGCGCTGGTGCATGACCGGAAAGTGTTTCATGGCGTGACCGCGGTGACCCCGATCGACGCGGCGGCGCCGGCGCACCGTGATGTACTGGTGCTGACCTTCCGGGATTTGCGCCTGGCCCCCAAGGCATGACGCCCCGACGGGCGGGTTTGCGCCGCGGGCCGCGACGCCCCGGGCCGTGAGCCGCGAGGATTTGCCGCAAGCGATGACCCTGGCCGATGCGGGCTGGGCCGCGCGGGTGCATGGTCTCAGCTTTCCGGCGGGAGAGGCCTGGAACGAGGCCGCGTTCCACGATCTGCTCAGCCTGCCTGGCGTTTTCGGTTATGGCTTCGGCAGGTCCGCGCTGTTGCTGGCCCGCAGCGTGCTCGACGAGTGCGAGATTCTGACGATCGCGGTCACGCCGAATTCCCGGCGGCAGGGTCTGGCGCGGCGCCTGCTGGCGCGGCTGATAGAGGATACGGCGGCGGTCGCGGTGACGCGGATATTCCTCGAGGTCGCGCCGGGAAATACCGCGGCGGTCGCGCTTTACCGGAGTTACGATTTTGCGCCGATGGGGTCTCGACCGGATTATTATGGGGCGGGGCAGCCCGCGTTGCGCATGGGGCGGGTGCCGGGGATCGGCCCGGGCTGACGGAACCCTCGCCGTCACCTGGCGATGACATCACGCGGCCCCGGCTGGCCGACGATGTCGCGCCAACCGGGACGTCGATCCGGGGAGCGTGCCCGCGACCGGCGTCGCCCCGACCTCGCGTGCCGGAAACGCGCCGCGCGGCGGGCCGAGTGCGCCGGTTACCTGGCGCCCGTCAGCGCCGGCAGCGCAAAGGATGCCAGTAGCACCAGCCACCGCCACCGGGCTCCACCACGCAGGCGGATAGCGGAACAGCGAGCGACAAGAGCAGCATGACGGCCAGAATCCGGCGCATGGGGGTCTCCTTGTTCAGGGGTTAGACTGGTCGACGGTCGCTAGATACCCTATCCCGACTGGCGGCTGCCAGCACGAAACACCTTCAGAGCGGTACCATTCGTAACCAATTCCATCGAAACCGGTCCGGGTGTCACCCGGCGTGGCGAATGACCACGTCGAGCCCGGCGCCGCCGATGGGCGCGCGCGCGAGCACAGTATGACCCAGGGTTTTCAAGCCATTGAAGAACGGCTCGTTGGCCGGCGTGTCCTTGATCCGGACGGTGAGGGTGGCGCCTGGCGCCAGGGCATCGAGCGCAAGACGAACCCGCACGAAGGTCATCGGGCAGTCGGTGTGACGAAGATCGAGGACGCTGGTTTCGGTCAAACGCGCGCTTCCCGGGCGATGGCAATCAGACCACGGTGGCATACGGGAAGCCGGGGGGCTTGGGTAGGCCCTGCCGGGACTGGCGCCACGGCAGGGAAACCCGGGCAAGCAGCGAAGCACCCGAAACGGGTTGCGACGGGAAGGCCGCGCCGGTGGCCGCCGGATCGAACCCTCGGTTCGAACCGGCGGCCGAGCCGCGCGGGGTGGCGTTCGCGGTCAGGTGCCGGGCGGGGCGAGCGGCGCGGTATCCTGGAACGGGAACAGACGTAGGCTGAAGAACACCATGTTGTCGTCGGTTTTGGGCGTCGGCCCGATGCCGGACAGCGCGGTGCGGTGCGTGTAGGAGTATTGCAGGCCGAGCTGCAGCGAGCCGAAATCCGGGCTGTGATACAGCTTGTACCAGATACCGGTCGTGGCCTGCCAGATCGCGGCGGTGTTGCCCACGCAGGCGCCGCCGACGCCGAATTCGGCATTGCAGTTGGCGTTGCTGTAGAGCGGGCTGCCATAGCCGTAGCCCTTGCCCTTGTCGCTGAAGGTCGCCGGGCGGGTCACCGCTTCCTCGCCGGCATAGGTATACCAGTCCATGTTCAGCAACGGATGCGCGATCAGGCCGGTCAGGACCGAGATCTCCGGCAACGGCACGGCCTGGCCGTTGGCGCCGATGGTCGCGTCCGGCAACTGCGCGCTGCCGTAGCGGCCGATGCCATCGCCGATCAGGAAGCTGGTCTGGAAATCGAGGCGCTTGGGAATGACATGAACGATGCCGCCACCGCCAAGCCCGCCACCGAAGGTGGTATAGTTCGCGCCACCCGCCGGGGCGAAGGACACCCGGTCATGGAACAGGCGGCCGAGACCGAACACCTCGAAATGGCCGAAAGGCTCGTCAACCGCGGCCTTCGCCACGAAATCCGGCGCGATGTCGTCGCTGTAGTTGGTGCCCGAGAAATAGAGCGAGCCGCCGGGGTTGAACGCGTTGACCGACCCGACCGAGGACGGCACCGCCCCGTTGGGCCCGAGAGCGTAGTTCGCCTGTGGATTTTCGACCGAGAAGGCCAGCCAATACTGCTTGCCCCAATCCTTGCTGATACGGAACTGCGCCTGACGGGCCCAATTGAACCCGGGCACGTATTGTGCGTCTATGGTGTAGGGAACGCTCTGATCGGCTACGTAACCTTCGAGGCCCTTGGTGTTCAGGGTCACGAGGCTCCAATCCTGGCCAGCGAGAATATGCAGCCCGAGATCGGAGCGTTCATACATCGCATAAAGCAGCCGGATGCGCAGATTGTAGCTGTTGCTTTCGACCGAATTGGCGGTCGGCGCGGCGCCCAGGAAGTCCGTTTCGTAATAGGCATCGAGATGCGTCACCGGGTCCGGATCGGCGGCGGCGTTCAACGAAATCCGGCTCTGACGCGAGGTGATGCGGAATTCCGGCTCGTTGTAGAGCGGCGAGTTCGGGTACGGGATGCCGGTGTTGAAGTTCGATCCGACATCCGCCACTTCGTTACGCGAGCGGTAGATGCCGGTGGCTTCGATGAACCCTCCGAGCGTCACGGTCACGCCGCGCACCTTGAAGGTGCCGGGCGGCAGGACGGGCTCGGGGGGTTCGATTTTGGCCAGGCTGTAGCTGCCCGGGGTGGTGCCCGGCAGCAGCGCGTAGCCCTGCTGCAGTTGCGGCGGCTGGGTGGTGGTGGCCGCCGGCAGCGCGTGCAGCTCGGATTCGGTTTGCATCTGGCGGCGCCGGGTCGCCTCGATCTCGGCGTTCTTGGTGGCCAGTTCGTGCTTCATGGAGTGCAGTTCGGCCTGCAACGCCCGGATCTGCTTTTCGATCGAGCTCAGCTCGGTGCTGGCATCCTGAGCGTGGGCCATGGGCGCACCGGCCAGAATGGCCAGCCCCGCCCCCGCCAAAAGCCAGGATTTCCGGTGAAGAAACGGTCTCATGTGCGCCCATACGATATTGTTGACGGCGCCTGATTAGAGGCCGCGACCCCTCCTGTTTGTTATGCTTTGATGACAGGAACGTCGCGAAATGTTTCTGTGGCGACACGGCAACAGGGCCGCCAGGGACTTACCTCACCACCGCGTCCGCGCGCACGACATGGGCATCCCCGGCGCCGTTGCCGATACCGAGCGGGTTGAACGGAATGGTCTGGTCGGGGGTGGGCATATCGCGCACCGACCAGCCGCCACCCAGCGCCCGCACCAGGTCGACCGCGTTCTGCATGCGCCGCGCATGGACCTGGATCGCGGCCAGCTCCGCGGTCAGGGCGGCCTGCTGCGCCACCGTCACGTCGAGGTAATCGGTGAGCCCGCCAGTATAGAGGTTCAGGCTCATGCTCTGGACCTGAAGCGCGGCCTTGACCGCGTCCCGGTCCTGGTCCTCCTCGGTCTTCAAGGAGCCGGTCAGGGCCAGATCGTCCTCGACTTCCTGCATGGCGGACAGCACGGTCGCGCGGTAGTTATCGGCGGTTTGAACCAGGCCGGACCAGCTTTTCTGGGCTTCGGCGCGGCGCAACCCGCCCTCGAACAGCGGCGCCACCGCGCCGGCGCCGATGGCCCACAGGCTGTTGGGCAGGGAAATCAGGTCGAACCCGTTATCCTCGATGCCGGCGATGCCGTTCAGCATCACGTTCGGGTAGAACGCCGCGCGCGCCACGCCGATCTGGGCATTCGCCGCCGCCATGGCGCGCTCGGCGGCGGCGATGTCGGGCCGCCGCTGCAACAGGGATGACGGCACGCCCACCGGTATCACCGGCACATCGCCACGGGTCACGTCGGGCGCGCCGCCGGGCGGCGGTGGCACGAAATGAATGGGCTGGATCTGCATCGTGCCCGGCATCACCCCCGCCAGGGTGGCGATGGCATCCATCAGCAGCGCCCGGGCGCCCCGCACATCGGTTGCGGCGGCTTCCACCGCGGCCAACTGGTTGCGCGCGCGTTCATTGTCGATGGCGGCGGAGATTTTGTCGTGCAGCCGCAATGACGTGATCTCGACCGCGGTTTTGTAATAGCGGGTGGTCTGGTCATAAATCGCCTGTTCGGCGTCGAGGCCGCGCAAGGCCATGTAGTCGGAGGCGAGTTCGGCCTCGAGGCTGAGCCTGGCGGTGGCGAGGTCGGCCGCGGCGGCCTGAGCGTTGGCCTTGGCGGCTCGGGTTTCGTTGCGGATCTGGTCCCAGAAATCCGGCTCCCAGCTGGCCGCGGCATCGACGATGTTCGAGGCCTCGGTGCTGGGCGTATTCAGATTGCCACGGAACAACCGCCGGGCCGATTGCCGGTTATCGCTGAGCAGGCCGCCGGCGCCGAGCGTGGGAAACAGCCCCGACCGCGCTTCGGCCACGTAGTCCCGTGCCTGGGTATAGGATTCCGCCGCCGCCGCGAGGTTGGGGTTACGGGTCTCGAGGCTTTGTTCCAGCCGGTTCAACTCGGGGTCGTTGAACACCTGCCACCAATCGCCGCGGGATAGCCGGTCCGCCGGGCTGGCCGGCGCGAACGGGCCGGCGCCATGATAGGAAGCGGGCAATATCGGCGCCGGTGGCTGGTAAGTGGGCGCCAGGTCACAGCCGGCCAGCAATGTGGCCAGCAACAGGCTCGCGCGGCGGATCACTCGGAATCTCCGCCCTTCGCGGCTTCGACCTTCAGCTTCTGGGCGTCGCTGAGCGATTTCTTGGTGGGCATGGCGCGGAACTTGACGTCGGGCTGAATACCCGGGGCACCCGGCACGACATCCACCTTCTCGCCATCGATCAGGCCCTCGGACGGGTTGTTGACGATCAGATCCCCCAGTTTCAACCCTTCGATCACCTGCACCGTGCGGCCGAGATTGAGGCCCACCTTCACATTACGCAGCGTCACCGTGTGGTCGGGGTTGATGATGGCCACCTGCATACCGTGCGCGCGGAACAGCAGCGACTGCTCCGGCACGATCACGATATCGGGGTTCGAGGGCACCATGAAATGCACCGAGGTATAGGCGCCCGGCCAGATTATTCCGTCGGGGTTGTCGACGATCAATTCGGTGGTCACCGTGCGCGACAGCGGATCGACCGCATGGGCCGAGGTATCGAACGTGGCGGTGAAGCGCCGGCCGGGAAATTGCGGCAGCGAGATGGTCGCGGTCAGGCCGGGGCGCAGCACGGCGGCGTAATCCTGCGGCACCGACACGAATACGCGCATTTTGTGGATATCGGCGACGCTGAACAATTCGGTCGATTTGCCGGTGGCGCCGGCGGCGCCGCCATTGGCATTCACGTAGGCGCCGACATCGGTTTTACGCGAAGTCACGACGCCATCGAACGGCGCCACGACCCGCTTGAAGCTTTCCAGCGCCTGGTAGCGGGCCACGTCGTGCTCGGCCGCGGAAACCTTGGCCTTCTCGGCCGCGGCATTGGCGGTCTGAACATCGACCTGCTGTTGCGAAACCGCCTGGGTGTGCGCCAGGGCCTGCCAGCGCCGGGCGGTGACCTGCGCCAGCCGGTATTGAGTCTGGGCCACCAACAGGCGTGCCTGGGCCGAGGCGTATTGCTCGTCGAGTTCCGGCGCATCGATGGTGGCCAGCAGATCCCCCGCTTTGACCTTGGCGCCGTAGTCCTTGTACCAGTGGGTCACATAGCCCGACACCTGGGCATAAATCGGCGCCGCGAACCAGGCATGCACCTGACCGGGCAGGTCGAGCGGCCGCGCCGAGGGCCCGGCCACCGGGTGAATGGCCTGCACCGCCTGGACCGCTTCCTCGGCGTTGATGCGCTGGAGCTGGGCATAGTGGCCACGGCGGCTGAGAATGCCCCAGACCAGAATGACGGCGACCGCGATCAGCGCCAGCACGACCAGACCCTTGCGGGACCGGCGGGGCGGCGGCTCGTCGACGAACACGCCTGGGTTCGGTGAGATCACGTCTTTCATGCCTCAGCCTCGGACACTTTATGCGGTTTGTGCAGCAACGCGAAGACGCAGGGCACGAACAGCAAGGTAGAAAAGGTCGCGAATATCAGCCCGCCGATCACGGCGCGGCCGAGCGGCGCGTTCTGGGTATTGCTCATGGACATCGGCACCATGCCCACGACCATGGCGATCGCGGTCATCAGCACCGGGCGGATACGCTCGAACCCGGCCTCCATCGCCGCGCGCACCGGGTCGCCGTGCGTGGCCAGCGCGTCGCGGGCGAACGCCACCACCAGAATGGAGTTCGCGGTGGCCGTGCCCATGCACATGATGGCGCCGGTCAGGGCCGGTACCGAGAGTGTGGTCTTGGTGATGAACAGGCTCCACACGATGCCCGCGAGCGCGGCCGGCAGCGCGGTGATGATGATGAACGGGTCGAGCCAGGATTGGAAATTGACGACGATGATCAGGTAGACCAGCGCGACCGCCAGCGCGAGCCCGCCGATCAACTGCACATAGGCGCTGTTCATGGTGGTGGCCTGGCCGCGCATGACCACGCTCGCGCCATGCGGCACGGTGCCGGACATCTGATGCACCACCCGCGCCACCGCGTCATTCACCGCGCCGAGGTCACGCCCGTCGGTGCTGGCATAGACGTCAACCGCCGGGAGAATATTGTAGTGCGACACCAGCAGAGGGGTGCCGACGAGGCTGATGCGGCTCAGCGCGCCGAGCAACTGCACCGATTTGCCGCTGGGGTCGCCGTTGCCGCGGTCGATCGGCACGGTTTCCAGATCGTTCAGGGAGGCCAGCTGGTCCTGCGGCGTCTGGACGTTCACGAGATGCGACACGCCGCTCGCGGTGTCGAGCCAGAAGGTCTGGGCGGTCTGACCGCTGCCGGAGAGCGTGGTCAGCAGGTTGTCGGCGATGTCGGCCTCGTTGAGGTTGGTGTAGCGCGCGAAGGTGCGGTCGGAATGGATCAGGAAGGTGGGCTCGTTAAAGGCCTGCTGGATGTTCACATCCGCGATGCCGGGAATGCGGCGCATGCGGTTGGCCACTTTCTGGGCGTATTCGAAGTTCGCGAACTGGTGGCGGCCGCTGATCTGAACATCGATCGGCGCGGGCAGGCCGAAATTGAGAATTTTGGCGGTGATGTCACCGGGCAGGAAGGTGAACACCGTGCCCGGGAACAGGCGCGGCAGATGGCGGCGCAGCAGGCTGCGATATTGATCGACCGGGGATTCGTCGTCCTTGAGGCTGATGGTGATGTCGCAATCCTGCGGGCCGATGGTGCCGGTGGCATTATACGCCTCATTGGTGCCGCTGACCGGCAGGCCGCAATTGGCCACCAGGCCCGATACCTTGTTGGGCAGCAGGCGGCGGATCTGCTGGTTGACCAGCACGGAAATTTTGCCCGCGTCCTCAAGGCGCGTGCCGATGGGCGCGCGCATGTGCATGTCGATCTCACCAGATTTTATGCTCGGGAAGAAATTTCGACCGAGGAAGCCGATGAGCAGCAGCGACGCGACGCAGCCCGCGAAGAACACGGGTATGAAGCGCTTGCGCATGGCCAGCACGCCGATCAGGGTTTCACGGTAGCCGAGCCGGAAACGCTGGAAGCGCGCCTCGAACCCGCGCTGGAAGCGGGTGAATGGATTGGCGCTTTGCGGCTGGTGCCCATGCGCCTGGTGCGCCTGCCCCTGCAGCAGATAGAACGCCATGGTCGGCACCAGGGTGCGCGACAGGATGAAGCTCGCGATCATGGCGAACACGATGGCTTCCGCGAGCGGCAGGAACAGATAGCCGGCGATGCCGGACAGTTGCAGCAGCGGCAGCCAAACAATGACGATGCAGAACGTGGCGACGAAGGTCGGCACCACGATCTCGTTCGCGGCGGTCACGATGGTGGTCTCGAAATCGGTCTCGTCGTGCTCGAGATGCCGGTCGATATTCTCGATCATGACGGTCGCGTCATCGACCAGGATACCGACCGAGAGCGCGAGCCCGCCGAGTGTCATGACGTTTATGGTCTG
>JAJXVA010000277.1 GCA_021782435.1 Pseudomonadota bacterium | reverse complement strand
CGCTGCCCAGGGCCGACAGAGTAGGCGCGCGCGCCGGCACCACCAATTCATCCACATCGGCATAAATCACCGCGTCATAATAGCGCAGCAGGCCCGCGGTCACGTCGGCCACAAGTTCGGCCCGCTTCGCATCGTCGTGCGGCGTGCGCGGCAGACGTATCACGCCCATGCCAGGAAATTCCGCCAGCGCCGCCGCCACGCTGCCATCGCCGCTGCCATGGTCGATCACATGGCACGCGCCAATTCCCAGTTGCGCCGCATGATGGCGCAGCCACACCGGCAGATACTCCGCCTCGTCATACACCATGGTCAGCGCCGCCACCCTCATCGGCGCGCCATGGTGTTTTTTGGCGAATGGCGATTAACTCCCGTCATGCCCAGGCGTCTCGCGCCGCTTCTGCTCGTCCTGCCCGGTCTCGCGCTTTGGCTGTCCGGCGATATCGGGCTGGATTCGGCGCTGCGCATCACGGCCGCCCTCATCCTGTTACACCGGCTCGCGCGCATGGGGCACGCCGCCGCCAACCCCGCGCCCGAGCACCCGGCCGATCTGCCGCCCGCCTCGCCCGATATCGGCCAGGACGAATAGGGCAGGGCGCTCACGCTGCCGGTTCCCCCACCCCATCCTCGTCCGCCGCGTCCGCCTCACCCAGCAATCCGGGTTCCTCCGTGGCCTCTATCTCGCGCAGCTTGCGCGCCACCGCGCGCGTCCGCGTCCGTGCCTTGTCTATGGTATTCCCGAACGTGCTCGCCTGCTTCGCCAGGCTGCCCAGCACCTGGTCCATTTTCTCCATCTCGGCCTTGGTCGCGCCCAGAAGCCGGCCAATTTCCCCCGCCCGCTGCTCCAGCGCCAGCGTCACCTGCCCCAGTTGAATGGTCCGCAGCAACGCCGGAAACAGGCTCGGCCCCAGCACCAGCACCCGGTATTCCCGGCCCAGATCGTCGATCAGCCCTGGCACCCGCGCGACTTCGGCGTACAGCCCATCGGTGGGCACATAAAGCACCGCGAACTCCACGGTCGCCGGCGGCACGATATATTTCTCCGCGATCCGTCGCGCCTCGCTGCGTATCCGAGTCGCCAGCCCCGCCCGCGCCTCACGCTCCGCCGCGCCGTCGCCGGCCTCCGCCGCCAGCACCAGCCGGTCGTAATCCTCGGTCGGAAACTTCGCATCCACCGGTAAATAAATCCGCTCCGGCCCGCGCATCGGCATCACCACCGCGAAATCCACCCGCTCGCGCCGGGTCGCGTCCGGCGCCCAGTTCACCTCGAAGCAGCCGGGTATCATATCGTCCAGTATCGCCCGCAGCTGCGTCTCGCCCCAGCCGCCGCGCGTCTTCACATTGCCGAACAGGCGCTTGATATCGCCAATTTGCGCCGTCACCGCCTGCACATCGCCCATCGCCTTCTGCACCGCGGCGAATTGCTCGGCCACCCGGGCAAAGCTCGCCGTCATCTGCTTTTCCACCGCCGCGTGCAGTTGGTCGTTCACGGCGGTCTGAATTTCCCCAAGCTTGCGCTCATTGCCCTCGCGCAGCAGCCGCAACTGTCCCTCCATGGCCGTGCGCGCCTGCTCGGCCGCCTCGCGCGCCTTGTCGCGCTCCGCCACCAGAACCTCGCGCAATTTCCCCTGCCCCTCGGCCAGCAGCGTCTCCAGCCTGCCCGCAGCCTGTGCCTGTCGTGTCGTCATTTCGGCCAGGCTGCCCAGCAGCGCGCGTTCCGCCTCCTCCAGCCGCCGCCGCAGCGTCTCGCTTTCTGTTCTCTGCCCGGACAATACCTGCGCCAGCACCAGCCGCGCGCCCTCCGCGTCGGGGTCGCGGCGGCGCATCAGCCGCCACACCCCGACCCAGGCGCCCAAAGCGGCCAGTCCGGCCAAAGCCGTCGTCATCGAACTCGGCGTCATCATGGCCGAGATTAACCTCACCGCGTGCCGTCAAGCCAGGGGCAGGGCAGGGGCGTATCGGTCGTGCGAGGTCAAAAATCCCGGCCCGCGCGGATCGCGGTCGGTCATCCGTGCAGGCGCAACAGCGCCACCGCGCAGCCGCCCAGCGCATAGGCTTCCCCCGCGCGCACCGCGTGCTCGCGCGGGCGGTCCGGCTCGGTGGTATCGAACACCGTCGCCCAGCGCCTCGCCCCGCCCACCGCCGGCACCCGGAACGCCACGCTCGCGACCCCGCCATTGAAAAGCGCCAGCAGCGTCGTCTCGCCGCCATCCCCGACGCGTCCGTCCAACAACATGCCGAAGCTGCGCAGCGTGCCATCGTTCCACGCCGTCACCGACATCTCCTCCCCGCTTGGCGCGAGCCAGATCACGTCGCGCAAGCCGCTCCGCCGGTCCTCGGCGCCGGTCAAAAACCTGGCCTGCCGCAACACGCCGAATTGTGCCCGACACTGCGTCAACAGTTTCACGAACCGCGTCAGCCCGTCCCCGGCCTCCGTCGCGGTCCAATCCACCCAGCTGGTCTCGTTGTCCTTGCAATAGGCGTTATTATTGCCGTGCTGGGTGTGCGCGCGTTCATCGGCCGCCAGCAGCATCGGCGTGCCCTGTGAAAGCAGCAGCGTCGCCAGCAGGTTGCGGCTCTGGCGGGCTCTCAGCGCGGA
>JAJXVA010000061.1 GCA_021782435.1 Pseudomonadota bacterium | reverse complement strand
CTTGGATAGTCTGGCTCACCGCGCCCGCCACACCGCACCCGATGAACCGGGCGCGACCTCGGTGCTCGCCGTCATCCTCCTTCAGGTCATCATCCTCATTGTCGCCCCCTACCATCCAACCGGGCAGGTCCCACCCCCCTGCGTCACCCTGTTCACCTTCCTCGACGGCGACGATTTCAACCTCACCACCGAATTCGCAACCATTCTCCGCGATATCCTCATCCCCCTCGTCGACGCCCTCCCCTGGCCATACCCCGATGACACGGACGACGAAGCCGGGAACGAGGCCGAGCCGGGGGCCGAGCGCGGGGCCGAATCCAAGCCCGGGACCGAAGCCAAAAACCGGCGCCGTGCCCCGCGCGCCACGCCAACCCAGGTCACCCGCGCCGGCACATCCCGCATCCGCTCCCACGCCCACCTGACCGTCCCCCACCTGACCGTCCCCCACCTGACCGTCCCCCACCTGGCCGTCCCCCACCTTCGGGGCCACCCAGGCCTGCCCCAAAAAACACCCTGCCGGCACGCGCCCTTTCGCGCGCCCTAATCGTTCCTGTATCGTAACGGTTACGCCGCGGTCAAAGCGGCGCGGCCGGAAGTTCCGGCTAAATCCGCCGGTCCTCCGGCAGCATGGCGTTATCTATCGCCCGCGCCCGTACCGCCGCTGGCCGGTCCTTGATCCGGTCCCAATACGCCGAAAATGCCGGCCGCTTCTCGATCGAACCGAACGCCAGCCCGAACCCGATCTGCGACCCCAAATAAACGTCGGCGGCGCTGAACGTCTCGCCAAGCAGAAACGGCCCGGTCGTCACCGCCGCTTCCAGCGTGTTCAGCACATCATCGAGGCACCCATACCCCACGAAGCCGCGCCGATCCTCCGGCACCTCCACCTTCAGCGCCGCATTGGTCACCGCCGCCTCGAACGGCCCGGCGCCGAAAAACAACCACCGATAATAAACCCCCCGCATCGCATCGCTCGTCGCGGGCGCCAGGCCCGCGGCCGGAAACCGATCGGCCAGATACGCAATGATCGCCGCCGTCTCGGTCACCACCACCTCGCCGTCTTTCAGCACCGGAATTTTGCCCATCGGGTTCAGCGACAGATACCCGGCCTCCTTCATCGCCGCCCCGTATTCGACGATCCGGGTTTCATACGGCGCCCCCACCTCCTCCAGCATCCACCGCACCATGCGTCCGCGCGACATCGGATTGGTGTAAAATATCAGCGACTGTGCCATGAGATCCTCCGACGTCCGGCAGAACCCTAAATCCACCCGGCCCACGTTGCAACCAGGCTTTCCGGAGGGCATGATGCTGATTTCCCTGTTCGTGCTGGTCGTCATTGTCATCGCCGCCACCCTGCGTGTCGCCAATGAATGGACCCGCGCCGTGGTGCTGCGCCTCGGCCGGTTTCATGCCGTCCGCGGCCCCGGTCTCTATTTTCTCCTGCCCTTCATCGACCGCGTCGCCATGCGCATCGACCTGCGCATCCAGACCGCCAGCATCACCGCCGAACAGGCCCTGACCCGCGATACGGTCGCGGTCGGCGTCGATGCCATCGTCTTCTGGCAGGTCGAGGACCCCAGGCGCGCCGCGATCGAAATCGCCGATTACCGCCAGGCCATCGAACGCGTCGCCCAGACCAGTCTGCGCGAAATGATCGGCGCCTCCGATCTCGCCCGGTTGCTGTCCGATCGCCGCGCCGCCGATGAACAGCTACGCGTCACCATCGGCGAAAAAACCGGCTCCTGGGGCGTGGCCGTGCGCTCGGTCGAAATCCGCGACGTCGTAATTCCCGCCGAATTGCAGGACGCCATGTCCCGTCAGGCCCAGGCCGAGCGGGAACGCCATGCCCGCGTCACCCTCGCCTCGGCCGAAACCGATATCGCCGCGCAAATCATGGCCGCGGCCGAGCTCTACGCCAGCCACCCCGCCGCCCTGCAATTGCGTCAGATGAACCTGCTCTACGAAATGAACAAAGACCGCGGCGCCACCATCCTGGTGCCAACCGACATGGTCGCAGCCCTTGCCTCCGCCTTCAAACCTGCCGCCTCCAACTGACCCCGAGCGTGTTACAATTCACTACGCAATCGGCATTATCTTGCCACGTGAAATGCCAATATCCGCATCGCTGGGTCCGTAACGATCGGCCCCCGACGACGACACAAGGAGGTTTGCATGCGTAAGCCAATCGCGACCCTGCTCGCGGCCGCGACCATTGCCACCACGCTGGGCAGCGCCATGCCCGCTGCTTTCGCCTTTCCGCCCCCGCCGCCGCCGCTCCGCTATGAAGTGCGGCCCGGGATCCCCCATCCCGGCTGGGTCTGGCGTCCGGGTTACTGGAACTGGGTCGGTCACCGCTATGTCTGGGTCGGCGGGGTTTGGCTGGCCCCTGGCGGCCCGGGCTGGCGCGCCGGCTGGCACTGGGTGCCCGGCCACTGGACCCGCTGGGGCCGCTGGATCCGCCCGCATTGGGCCCCGTAACTGGGCCCTGTAACTGGGCCCCGTAACTGGGCCTCGTAACTGGGCCTCGTAACGACACGCCGGAAGGCACGCAGGATGGTCGGACCGCCCCGGCCATCCTGCCCCCTCAAATCCGCGCCACGGTCAGCAATGCCTGATTGATCTGCGCGGCCGATGCCGCCAACGGCAGCACCAGCCCGCCTCCCTGGGCGCGAATGCGTTCGGCCGGGGCGCCGAGGTCGAATACCGCGGCGCCCAGCCCGGCCCGCCACAATTCCGAAAGCGTGAAACTCCAGGTCTCGGGCCAGGTCGCCGGCAAAAACCCCAGATCCGCGTCCTGGGCGGCCAGCAGCCCGGGCAATTCGGCCCGCCTGTATTCACCGGTAATGAAAACCCGGCGGGTATCCAGCAACCGTGCATCATCGATCGTGTGGCCAACCACCGTGAAGTGCAGTGCCAGGTTCCGCTGCTCCGCGTCCCGCGCGCAGGCCAGCAGAACATCATAGCCCTTTTCCACCCCAATCGCCCCCAGCACCAGCACCCGGCGCGGCCGGCCCGAGGTCGCACGCCGCAACGCGCGGGGCGCCGGGGCGGGAATGTCGTCCCAGGGGGAAATCGTAATCGCCAGGCCCGGGAAATGCCGCCGGAACGCGGCGGCGGTGGCCGCGCTCGGCGCGGTCAGCCGCGCGGCGGCCGCCAGAAATGCCGCGCTCCGCGCCACCAGCGCCGCAACCGGGGTCGGGTCATCGGTCATCGCGCCATGATCGGCAATGCAGGCGGCGCAGGCCGCCAGGTCCGGCTCGCCACAATACCGGCCATCGGGCGTGGTCAAGGTCACCCGCGGGCAGAACCAGGCATAGTCGTGCAGAATGACCGCATACCGCAGATCGAGCATCCGCGGCAGCCCCAGCAGCCCGTTGGGATGGCCGAGCAGGTGGTGATAGTCCAGCCGCTCCGGGCGAAGCCGGCGCAGCAGGCGCCGCAGCGCCGGGGCCTCCTCCTCATAGTCGAATATCAGGTTGGGCAGCGCCATGTCGTCGTCGATATCGGGAATTTCCACCCGTATCTTGCCGGTGCCCTCCAGGTAGGGGCGGCGCAGCACCGGGCGCAGCAGCACCGGGGCATAGCCCTCCCGGCGCAGCGCCTCGGCCCGGCTCCGCACCTCCGCCTCCACCCCGCCGCCGACGTCATGGGTCACCAGCAGCGCGGTCCGTATCGCCCCGCGCCGCGCCAGCCACGCGTCCAGGCGGGCCACATCGAGCCGGCGGCGCGCCGCCGCCAGGTCCGGGCCCGCCACATTCGCCGCGATCAGCGCGTCATAGCCGGGGTGCAGGCGGTTGAGCCAGGCCAGGTTGCGCGCCAGCAGGTGCGGCCGCGCGAGCCCGAAGGATTGCCCGCCGACATGGGCCACGAACACCCCGGGCACCGCCACATGGCGAAACCCCAAAGCGGAAGCGCGGCGGCAGAAATCATTTTCCTCGCCATAGCCCTGGGCAAAAATCTCCGCGCAAAACGCGCCGGTGGCGCGCAGGCAGGCGCGGGTGATGAAAAGACAGAACCCGATACCGGTTGGAATATCTATGCACCTGGCGCCATTGGCCTTGTGTGCCAGCCGGGCGAGGCGCGCCAGGGCCGGCGGGTCCGGCACCGGATTATCGCCCTCAGGGTCCGGGTAATTCAACAGCGTCGCATCGTTCGAGAACGGGGTTGCGGTGCCGATATCCGGCGCCGCGCGTGCCGCCGCGGCCAGTCGATCGAGCCAATGCGGCGCCACCAGCGTATCGGCATTGAGCAGCACCACATCCCGGCCGCCGGCGCGCTTGATGCCGGTATTGACCGCAGCCGGAAACCCCTGATTGGCCGAGTGGCGGCACAACGCGATCCGCCCGGCCGCGGCCAGCCGGTCCAGTTCCGCGGCAAGCTCCGCGTCCGGAGAGGCGTCATCGACCACGATGATCCGCACGTCCGGCGGCGTATGGACGAAAACCGAGGCCAGACAGGCGCGCGTCACGGCGGCGGCACCATAAACCGGCAGAATGACGGCGATGCCGGGCGCCGCCGTGCCATGGCGGCGCGGCGGTGCCATCGCCACTTGAAATTCGGCGGGAATCGGCGCGCCCCGCAGCCCGGCAAAATCTGGCACGCGGCCGGCCCGCAACGCGGCGGCGGCACGCGCGTAGTCGCGGAACAGATCGGGGTCGATAGGGCTGCCGGGTATGTTCTGCCCGGTCGCGGCAAGAATACGCCAGGGGCCGGCACCCGGCAGGGCTGAAACCGGCAGGGCCAGCCGCCGTGGCGCCGCGAACGGTCGATCATGCCTGCCGGCGGCATCCGCTATGGCCGAGCCGGGCGGCCCCAGTGCAATGGGTCGGCGCCCGCCGCCGGCGCCAACCACGGTCAGCGCGGGTATCGTCACCGGGTCATTCGGATGCCACGCAAACCCGATCAGTCCTCCCTGCCCGTCCTCGTTCACGAACGCCTCGAGCCGGCGCAACCGCCCGAGATCCAGCATCTCGGGAAATATATCCGGATCGGCGGAAAGGCTCAGCCGCATGGCGCCGTCCGGCAGCCGGGGCCGTTTTGCCAGAATGCGGCCATCGGGATCCCGCAGCACCAACGGCCGCCTGCCGGTCTGGCGTATCTGGCCGGCCTCGTACCAGGCCCAGGTAAAAATGCCGGCCTGGTGTAACAGGGCGTTCAATTGCGGCGCGAACGGTCCGGCGTGGCCGGACAGCAGACTCCCGAGTGCCGCTCGCGCCGCCTCGCCATGGCGCTGGCGCAACTGGCAAGCCGCAAGCCCCAGCCAGGCCTCGCGCAAATCATGCCGGGCCGCCAGATCGGCATAGATCGGCGTCGCCTCATCGGCGCGGCCCAGCCCGAGCAGGCACCCGGCCCGCAGCAGGTCGATCAGATCATGCCCGCCTGCGACGCGGGATGCACGGTCCAGCCAGCGCAGAGCTTCGGGCAGATCATCGGCAGTCAGCGCCGCCTGCCCGCGCGCCAAAGCCGCGGATGCCGCTGCCTGGGCTTGGGCGCGGTGTTCTGCCTCGGTTTGGGCGCGCAGGGCGCGGGTCCTTAAAGGTCAGGCCGCCAGATTGGACGGTAGCGCATCCAACTCGGCTTGCGCCTCGGCCAGCCCCTGGGCCAGCGCAGCGGCCAGGAATTTCCGCGCGCTGGCGAGGTCCTTGTCACCGCCAAGCCCGCGAGCCAGAAAACGACCGAGCATCAGTTGCGCCCTCGCATGTCCGCCCTCCGCGGCACGGCGGTACCAACGCCGCGCCTCGGTGCGATCCACCGGCACGTCATGCCCGCCGCCAAGCATGGCGCCAACGGAGAACATCGCCCCCACATGCCCACGGCCGGCGGCCTGACGGTACCAGTATAGCGCGGACAGATGATCCTTGCCTCCCCCAATGCCGGACAGGTTCATTTCCGCCAGCACGATCTGCGCGTCCACGACGCCGGCCTCGGCCGCGCGCTGCAGGAAAGCGCGGGCACGCGCCGGGTCACGGTCGATCCCGCGCCCCTCGAACAGCATCCGCCCATACCAGTATTGGGCCAACGGCACCCCATCGGCGGCGCGACCCAGCCAGATCACGGCTTCCTTGTCATCGCGCTCGGCCCCTATCCCCTGGGCCAGGCAAAGCCCGTAATTGAAAGCCGCCAGCAGGTCGCCAGCCGCAGCATCCTGCTGAAACCATTCACGAATGCGGGCCCCGTCCTCGGGCAACCCGTGACCACGCAACACGAGATTGGCCAAGTCACGCTGAGCGTCGCGCTCGCCGGCCTCGGCCGCGATCCGAAACCAACGCGCTGCCTCGACCGGGTCGCGCGGAAAGCCGGCACCGGTCAGGTGCATCTGGCCAAGGGCGCGGGCGGCGCGGCTATGCCCGGCATCCGCGGCACGCTGAAACCAATTGGCCGCTTCAGCGTAATTGGCGGGCAGGCCATCGCGCGGTTGCGCGTAAAGATCTCCCACGACGGCGGCGGCGCCAGCGTCACCCTGCAAGGCGGCTCGGCGGAGCCAGGATTCGCCCTCGGTTGGATTTTTTTCCACCCCGTCCCCGGTCAGCAGGGCATAGCCCAGCCTGGCCTGGGCGGTGCGCAATCCTTTGGCCGCCGCCAACCGGTAACACGCCACCGCCTCGGCCCGATCCTCGGGGCAGCCGAGACCCCGTTGGGCCATGACTCCCTTCAGATAATGCGCCGTCGGCAGATCCGCCTCAGCGGCCATCATGAACCAGCGATACGCCTCGGTGGCAGCCGTGTCCGGCACCTCGCCGCGTAACAAGGCCAAGCCATAGCCGAGCGCACCCTGGGCGGACCCCGCCTCGGCGGCGCGACGATACCAGGCATCGCTGCCAGCCTGGTCTCGCAGGCGGTCAGGACCAGACCCCAGTATGAAACCGACCAGCGACATCGCCTCGAGCGATCCGGCATTGGCGGCCGCCAGCGCCCAACGCAACGCCAGATCATAATCCGGACCCGCGCGATCTTCCGTCGGGAACAAAGCGCCTATGGCAGAATTCGCCTCGCCGATGTTGAAATCATCCGCCGCATTGGGATCTGCGTTGCTGTGTCCCGCCAGGTAGACACTAGCCAGCAGGGTCTGCGCCGCAACGAACCCACGTTCTGCGGCGCGGGTCAGCCAGCGCACGGCCTCAGCCCGGCTGAACGGCACGCCCGCTCCTTCCAGGTAGCATTTGCCAACCCGGAACTCCGCCTCCGGCGCGCCGGCCTGCGCGGCCTGCACGAACATTGGAAACGCCCGCCTGTAGTTGCCCTGCTCGGCAAAGGCCTCCGCCTTCTCCAGAAGACCGCGTGGACGCAACGCCGAGGTTGCACGTCCCAGCAGGGTCATTCCGTTATGACCAATCTGCAGGTCAGTTGGCGGCACCCCCCTTCAAGGTGCGAGTTGTGGCTCAGGCAATCACAGGTCACGGTTCGCGCATCGCCTCGTTGAAGACAGGGGCAATACGAGAGAAGATATACTGGAGGTAGGTTCGCCAACCCGCCTTGATATCAATCTGTAGCGGCATACCCGGAACCAGACGGAAATCCTTAGGCACCTGCCGTAACGCCATGCGATCGATCACGACACGCGCCACGTAGTAGACATTGACGTTCGGCGACATCGTGACGCCGACAGTCGGCGTGTTGCTGGCATCGCCCGTGGTGGTTGACGGAACGATCGGCAGCGACGTTCCCGGCACTGTCGGGGTGACGAAACTACCAAGAGACACGTTCGTCACATGACCGCGCGCATCGCCGTATTCCGAATACAAAAAGGTCTGGAACTTGATCTCCGCATAGTCGCCAGGCTGGATCCAGCCAACATCAGTGCCGCTGACATACGCATCAACGACTATGGGCTGGTCGAGAGGCGTAATCTCCATGAATTGCTCGGCGGGCTGCAGTATCGCACCGATATTGTATTTTTCGATCTGCAGAATAACGCCATCCATCGGCGCTCGCAACTCAACAAGTCCGCTATGAAGATTAGCTGTTTGAAGGTTCTGTAGTGCCGTGTCCAGTTGCGGCTCCGCCTGCGCAATTGCACCGGAGATGGTGGCCATGTCAGATGCGTCGGCATTCGCCTTCTGCGCCTGAACCGATTGCAGCTGCGCCCGTTCGGCTTGTGCCTGCGAAATCGCCTGCTGCATGGCGCCTTCGTCGGTCACCAATTGGGTAGCCGCTTGGAGTGTCAGCAGCTGGCTACCAACATATTGATTTTCTTCTTTCTTGCGCATGGACACAATGTCGTTATCCATGCCGACACGCTGCTTGTAATACGCAGCCTGCTCCAGATTACCGGAAATCTGTTGTTCAAGACTTGCAACCTGCTGGTCATAGTTCGCGTCGGTCGCAACCATCTGCGCCTGATGCTGTTGAAATGCCGTCAGCTGCTCAATCTGGTAGGCATTCTTTGGGTCAGCGGGAACGTAAGGCGTGTGATTATATTCGGCGCGCAACCGAGCAAGTTCCGGTGTTAGTTCCGCCACCTGTTTACGATAAGCCGCGACATTGGCGGACGGGATAGTCGCGTCCAGGGTTGCGAGTACCTGACCCTTCTTCACGATTTGCCCGACGTGAACCGCGACGGAACGCAAGATTGATTCGTCAAACGGCTGAATCACAATAGGGTTTCCCGCCGTGGTTGTCACGCCGGTAGCGGTGACGACGATATCGGTGGGCACGAACGCGGCAATTATCAGCACACCGAACAGCAAGGCTGAAATCCACCAGATCGCTGATCGCGCGGCAAGCTTGACCGGCTCCGCAATCACCGCCGCGCTCGGTGACTCGAACTCCATGATTGAGAGCGGCTGACCCTGAAGCGACTTCTCGGTGGCGTTGGCGGGCTGGTTCCAGCCGAGCTTGAATACCATGATCAGTTCCCCTGGGCGGCCGCGTCCGGCGCGGGCAATGCGTTTGCCGCCCCGTGCGTGAGATGTCTATTCTGCTGGAACCACAAGGTACGGTAAATCTCACACCGTTCCAGCAGCACGGCATGCGGCGCAAGATCGATCAACCGCCCGCGGTCGAGCACCATAGTCAAGTCGCAATCCAGCAGCGACGCTAAGCGGTGTGAAACGATCACCATGGTGCGACCATGGGCGATGCGGCGCAAATTGGCATTCACCAACGCCTCGGATTCCGGGTCAAGCGCGCTTGTCGCCTCATCGAGAATGAGTAGCCGGGGATCCGAGGCCAGGGCGCGGGCAATCGCCAGACGCTGGCGCTGGCCACCCGACACGTTCGGCGACCCTTCCTCGATAAAGGTGTCGTAACCCTCAGGCATCCGTTCGATGAATTCCTCGGCGCCCGCAAGGCGGCAGGCACGCACGACTTCCTCCATGCCAAGACCCGGCCGGCTGGCGATGATATTGTCCCGAATCGTGCCGCGGAATAGGAAATTGTCCTGCAAAACCACGCCGAAACTGCGCCGGAGATGCGCCAGATTAACCTCCCGCAACTCTACTCCATCGATCTTGAGGTAACCCTCGTAGGTGCGGTTGATGCCTTGCAGAAGACGGGCAATCGTCGATTTACCCGAACCAGAACGACCGACCAATCCCATCATGGTCCCGGCGGGTATGTCCGCGGTCAGCGAACGTATGGCTGGTGACTTGCCCATCGGATAGGTAAAGGTCAGATCGTCAAAGCTTATCTCGCCTCGAAATGTCGGACGAAGGCCACGGCCGATATTCTCCACCTCAGGCGGCGTGTCGAGAACAATCTGGATCTCGTGTACAGCGGCACGGATTTCTTCCAAATCCTGAAAAAACCGCACAAAACTGACGAATGGTCCTGAGACCCGGCTGCCAAGGATCATAAAGATTACGATCGAACCTAGAGTGATCGTCCCTGGGTTGCTCAGCATAATGAAGCCCCCGAGCAGCATGACGCCGCGCTCGGTAAAGCGCTGAAACGGAATGATCAGTGCGCCTGGCCATGCGCCAAGTCGCATCGCCCGCAGGCGCAGATCTGTCGCCTCCGCAACTTTGCTATCCCATGCTCGCCGCTGTTGCGGCTCTAGCGCGAGAGACTTGACCGTACGAATACCGTGGACCGTTTCGATCAGGACAGTGTTCTTCTCGGCATCGGCCGCAACAACACGTTTGTAGAAGCGGCGAATGCTCGGCAAAAATGCAAATATTATCAGCGCAATCGCAAAAGACGCCGCCAGAGTATACCACGCCAGTTCACTCGAAATGTAAAACAGAATCGGTAGAATAATCAGTAATTGAAAAATCTGCATAGTCAGGGAAAGAACGTTCCCAGTGATAAATCCTCGGACCCGCCAGATCTGCTGCAAACGGAAATGGGTGCGCCCCGCAGGATTCTGCTCGTAATAGTCGATGGGTAGCCCGAGGAGCCGACTGAAAAGATGCAGATTAAGCCGGGTATCAAGGCGGACCCCAAGATGCCCCATACAGTTTTGTTGGGTATACGTCAGCACGGCTTCAGACAGCCACAGTAACAGAATCATGTCTGTGACGAAATACAGCGTGTTGAGCGCCTCGTGCGCCATCACCTGATCGATCAGCACCATGGTGAACAACACCGGTATAACCGAGACAATGGCGATGACGACGCCGGCAAACCCGATTTCACGCAACAGGCCGCGTTCCCGAAGAACAACCTTGAATATCCACCCAAAAGTAAACGGCTCTCTTGCGGTCGCCTCTGTGCGCTCCGGGCGTATTAAAATGGATTCTCCCGACCAGACCTGTCGGATCCGCGTTTCATCAACGGGAACCGGCACATCCTCCACCGTGCCCCGAGGGTCGCGGAGAAATACGACACCGCGCTCCAGATCAACCCCGGTCATGATCGCGGCACTGCCGTCATTGAAAAGTAATATCACAGGGTCGTCGGTATTGATGCGCAGAAGTGTCCGCCACTTCAGATGGTCAGCCTGTGCCCAAAGGCCGCTGGCGCGCAGCCACACCACCAGATCCGCCGGGCTCGGCAAGGGTGCGCCAGGGACCAAGCGCAACTCCGTCCGATCAAGTTCAACGCCGTGGTAGCGTGCAACATGGACCACCGCCGAAAGACGGGATTCCATAACGGCATCCACCAGACCGCCCTCTTCCGGACCCAATGCTGGGCCCGAACCGGCGTAATCTTCGTCGTCGTCAGTCAGCACGCGGGAAGTCCTTTGCCACGCCCCGTCTCCAATTCAATTCCGCCACAGGCCCGGCCGCACCGCGCAACCGGCGCGTTTTGTCTGAGTCGACCGACGCCGGGTGGTGACACCCAGCCATCAAACCGCTTCCGACCGCACGCGAAACGCTTGCCTTGGCCAAATGAACGCGAGACTAAGGCTCTCGGGCCCGATACACCATAATCACGGGCAGGGTGCAAACATTTCGTGAGGAGCGGTGATGCGGCTGCGCCACGCAGAAGATTCTGATTTGCCTGCGATTCAAAGCATTTACGCGCACCATGTGCTACATGGCACTGGCACTTTCGAGGAGACTCCGCCAAGCGTCGAGGAAATAGAAGCGCGCTTCGGGGCCGCTCGCGCCCAGGGGTGGCGCTGGTTGGTCGCCGAAGATGAGAGCGGTATCCTAGGCTACGCCGCCTTCGCGCGCTTCCGCGACCGCAGCGGCTACCGCTACTGTGCAGAGGATAGCATCTATGTCCGTGATGATGTGCGGGGCCAGGGCGTTGGCAAAGCGCTGGTCACCCGTGTTCTGACCGAAGCCGCCGCCTGTGGCTTCCGTCAAATGATCGCCGTAGTTGGTGACGCCGAAAACGCCGGATCGATCGGGGTCCACGCCTCGCTTGGTTTCCGACAGGTCGGCGTACTCCGCGCCGTGGGCTGGAAATTCGGGCGGTGGCTAGACGCGGTCTACATGCAACGTGCGCTGGACGGCGAAGCCCCTTCGGCATGACGCAGGTTCAGGCAGCGCCGCCAAGGCGGAACCGGGCGGCGCAGAAACCGTCGGCCACCAAAACCCGTGCTACTTCACCTCGTCCGACCTTATCCC
>JAJXVA010000276.1 GCA_021782435.1 Pseudomonadota bacterium | reverse complement strand
GACCGGACCCGAGACCGGCTACGGCTATATCGAGGTGGGCGAGGCGATGCCGGGCCTGACCGGCGTGCGCGCGGTCGCGCGCTTCGCCGAAAAGCCGGACGCCGAGGCGGCGCGGCAGATGGTCGCGACCGGGCGGTATCTGTGGAATTCCGGCATGTTCGTGTTCACCGCGCGCACCATGCTGGACGAACTGGCCCGCTATGCGCCGAAGGTGCTGGACGCGGTGCGGCTGGCGTTGGCGGAACGGCGGACGGACCTGGATTTCACCCGCCTCGGCGCCGAGGCATTCGCCGCCAGCCCTTCGATCAGCCTGGATTACGCGGTGGCCGAGCGCACCGACCTTGCCTGCGTTGTGCCGGCCGATCTCGGCTGGTCGGACGTGGGCAGCTGGGGCGCCTTGTGGGATCTCGGCAGCAAGGACGGCGCCGGGAACGTCTCGGTGGGCGACGTGCTGCTGGAAGGGGCGCGGGATTGCTACGTGCGCTCGGACGGCATCGTCACCGCCGTCGTGGGGCTTGAGGACGCGGTGGTGGTGGTGACGGAGGACGCGGTGCTGGCGATGCATCGCGACCGGGCACAGGATGTCAAGCGCGTGGTGGACCGGCTGCGCGCCGCCGGGCGGCATGAGGCGGTGGCGCATAACCGCTCCTACCGTCCCTGGGGCTTCCATGAGACCTTGATCGCGGCGGATCGGTTTCGCGTCGAGCGCGTGGTGGTGCAGCCCGGCCACAAGATGTCGTTGCAGAAGCACTTTCATCGCGCCGAGCACTGGACGGTGGTGCAGGGCAGCGCGCTGGTGACGCGAGACGGGGACAGCATGCTGGTGCGCGAGAACGAGAGCGTCGATCTGCCGATCGGCTGCGTGCACCGCGTCGAAAATCCCGGGCGCATCCCGCTGACGCTGATCGAGGTGCAGACGGGCAGCTACCTGGGCAGCGACGACGTGGTGCGGCTGGAGGACTCGTTCGGGCGGGCGGTCGCCCCCTAGGCCGCGGACCCGGCGGATCGCCCCGGCCACACGCGTTCGTGACGCGGAGGCGGATCGACATGGCATGAGGTTTCGCGCGACGAATCGTCGCGCGGAACCGTCATGAAAGCGCATATAAAATGGACAGCAGCAAACGCCTTGCCGCCGAGTTCTTCGGAACCTTCTGGCTGACGTTCGGCGGTTGTGGGGCGGCCGTGTTCGCCGCGGGGTTCCCCGCGCTCGGCATCGGCTTTCTTGGCGTGGCGCTCGCCTTCGGACTGACCGTGCTGACCATGGCCTACGCTGTCGGCCATATCTCCGGCGGGCATTTCAACCCGGCGGTGACCGTGGGCCTCTGGACGGCCGGGCGGCTGAAAACCGGCTATGTCGTGCCGTATATCGTTGCCCAGGTGATCGGCGCGATCGCGGCTGCCGCGGTGCTGTTCGTGATCGCGTCGGGCAAGCCGGACTGGGCGATGGGCGGCTTCGCCTCCAACGGGTTCGGCGACCTCAGTCCGGGCAAATACAGCCTGGGCGCGTGCCTTATCACCGAAGTGCTGGCGACGTTCTTCTTCCTGTTCATCATCATAGGCACGACCTCGAAAGGGGCGGCGGCCGGGTTTGCCGGCATCCCGATCGGGCTGGCACTTACGCTGATCCATCTGGTGACCATCCCGATCACCAATACCTCGGTGAATCCCGCGCGCAGCACGGGCCCCGCGCTGTTCGCGGGCGGTGAGTATGTCGGCCAGCTTTGGCTGTTCTGGCTCGCGCCGCTCGCCGGCGCCGTGCTCGCGGGGCTGGTCGCGCGCTGGCTGCACGAACCGGCGGAGTAAGCGCCGCCTAGGTTTTCCGGCTCAGTCGCTTGGCGTTGGCCACCGCGCCGCGATGCCAGGGGGAAAGCAGGTCTGCCGGGTCAGGGTTGCCCCAGGCGGCGAGGTAGGTGGCGCCGCTGCGCTGCGCAGCGGCCATCTTTTCCATTACCATCCGCTGGTATTCCAGCGGCGTGCATCGGTTCGTCGCCATCATCAACGTCCGATGCGTGATCACCTGCCAGGATGCCATGGCAAGCTCGAAGGCCATTTGCGGGATCGCCGGGATAGAGCGCGTGCGATGTGTTGTCATATACGCAATGTCGGCCTCCGGACGGCCGGGCGCAAGGTGCAAGCCCCTCAGGGGGTGGGCGCGTCCGCGCGCAGCAGCCCCTCGTGCTTCAGTTCGGCCCAGAGATCCGCCGGAATCGGCTGGCGGAAGCTGGCCACGTTGCGCCTGACCTGATCGGGGGCGATCGCGCCGGGGATGACCGAGGCGACCGAGGGATGGCCGAGCGGGAATTGCAGCGCGACGGCGGCCAGCGGCACCTTGTGGCGGGCGCATACGGCCTCGATCCGGCCGACCTTGGCCAAGATCTGCGGCGTCGGCTCCGCGTAGCGGTACTTGGTTCCCGGCACGGCGCCCGTTGCCAGGATGCCGGAGGCGAAGGTGGCGCCGATGACAAACCCCACGCCCTGCGCGGCGCAGCGCGGGAACTCGCTGTCGAGCACGTCGGTGTCAAGCAGGGTGTACGGCAGGGCGACGAGGAAGAAATCCAGGTCCATCAGGTCGAGCATGCGCGGGATCATGCCCAGCT
>JAJXVA010000060.1 GCA_021782435.1 Pseudomonadota bacterium | reverse complement strand
GTATGCCGGGGCCTTCATCCTCCACCGAAATTTCCACCATCGCGCCGGCATTGGCGGCGGCCAGCCGAATGGTCCCGCGCGGCGGTGAAAACGAAATGGCGTTGCCAATGAGATTACGCAGCACCTGCACCAGCCGGTCCTCCACCGCGCGCGCCAACACATGCGCCTCGCTCACCGCCAGCACCAGGCGCGGCGCCTCGGGTGCCGCAGTCGCGGTGTGAATCTCCTCGAGCGTCGTCAGCAGCGGCACGATATCCACCGCCCCCGTCGCCGCGCGGGAAAGTTCAGCATCCACGCGCGAGGCGTCGCTGATGTCCGAGATCAGCCGGTCCAGTCGCTTCACGTCGTCGGCGACGATGCCCAGCAGCCGGGCTTGGCTATCCGGGTCGCGAATACGGCTCAGCGTCTCGATCGCGCTGCGGATCGAGGATAACGGATTCTTGATCTCGTGGGCCACGTCGGCCGCGAACCTCTCGATTGCGTCCATACGCGCCCACAAGGCGGTCGCGCTGTCGGCCAGCGCATTGGCCAGCGCGCCGATCTCGTCGCGCCGCGCGCGCAGCGGCGCCGCCACCGGGGAAGCCTCGGCGCCACCGCGCTTGGCGCGCCCATCGCGCAGCGCCATCGCGGTCTCGGCCAGCCGCAGCAGCGGTCGAGCTATCGTCAGCGACAAATACCAGGACATTACCACCGTCAGTCCCAGCGCCAGCATGAACAGCGCCAGAATCGACAGGCGTATCTCCATCAGGCTGTCATCCACCGCGCGCGCATCCCGCGTCAGCAGCACGAAGCCCACGTCGTGACGGTTGCGCAGAACCGGCTCGGCCACCGTCACCAGCAACCTGCCATCCAGGGTACGGCGAATATAGGGCGGCATTTCGTGACCCGGCAGCCCGTTCAGGGTAAGCGTGCGCTTGACGTCGGGCTGCCAGTCGATTCCGCCGCTGGTGCCGCTGACCCGCGCCACCGGCTGAGCCCCCAGCGGCACATGCCCCAGCACCCAGTCATAAACCCGCCCTATGCCACGTTCCAGCGACGCACGCCGCGCCGGCGGGGGTAGCGGCTCGGTATGAATAGCGCCACCCGGGCCCTCCTCGATTCGACTGTCGGCAATCAAGGCCCCGTCGGCGGCATAGACCCGGGCATGGGCGTTGGGCACAGGGTCAGTCAGCCGGTGCAGCAGCGGCTCAGCAAGCTCGGGCACCAGTTGCGGGCTGTCCGGGTTGGTTTCCTGTACCGCCGCCTGGCCAATCGCGCCGGCGAAAATCTTGGCCTGTTCACGCAGGCTGGAAACCTCGGCCTCCAGCAGCCCGTTCTGATACTGATCAAGGTAAAGCAGCGCCGCCACCAGCAGCGCCAGCGGCAGCGCGTTCACAAGCAATATCCGCCGCAGCAGCGGCGAAGCCAGGCCAGCCCGGTCGCCAGGCGCGCCGGCGCGCCGCAAACCCGGCATCGGCCAGGCCCTGGGCCGCCGCGTCATCAGCGGCTCAGCCCTGTTCCTTATAGCGGTATCCAATGCCGTAAAGCGTCTCCACCTGGTTGAACTCGTCATCCACGGTGCGGAATTTCTTTCGGATCCGCTTCACATGGCTGTCTATCGTGCGGTCATCGACATAAATATTCTCGCCATAGGCAGCATCTATCAGCTGGTCGCGCGATTTCACATTGCCGGGGCGCGTCGCCAGAGCCTTCATCAGCAGAAATTCCGTGACCGTCAATTGAATGTCCTGCCCACGCCAAGTGCATTGGTGCTTGCTCTCATCCAGCACAAGGTCGCCGCGCACCATCACGTTCGCGGCGGCGGCGCCCTCCACCCGATGGCCGTCATGCCGGCGCAGCAGGGCGCGGATACGCTCTATCAGCAGGCGTTGGCTGAACGGCTTCGTGATGTAATCATCCGCGCCCAGCCGCAGTGCCATCAGCTCGTCAACCTCCTCGTCCTTGCTGGTCAGGAAAATCACCGGCATCGCCGACCGCGCCCGCAGCCGCTGCAGCAACTCCATCCCGTCCATGCGCGGCATTTTTATATCCAGCACCGCAAGGTCGGGCGGGCGCGCGGTCAGCGCCTGCAACGCGCTTTCCCCATCGGTGAAGGTGCGCACCGCGAACCCCTCCTGCTCCAGCGTCATTTGCACGCTGGTCAGGATGTTCCGATCGTCATCGACCAGGGCGATGGTATGTTTCATGCCGGAATTCCGTTACGCCGTCGTCTGAGATAAGCCTTTCCCGCCAGCAAGTCACCTGACCCGGACGAAGCCCCCGCGACATGTCAGACATGGCCGCGAGCCTCCCCCATCTTGCAAGGCGCCTGGCGCGCGCGCCAGGTCCGGCCATGCTCGCAACCCTGGCTGATGGCACGCCCGAAGCCTCGCTGGTCACCCCCGGTTGCCTCCCCGATCTCGGCTTCGCGCTGTTGCTGTCGCGCCTCAGCCGCCACACCAGCGCCCTGCAGCAAACCCCGCGGTGTTCCCTGCTTCTGGTCGGCTCGGCGCCCCCACCCGAGGGCGGCCCGCCCAACCCGCAAACCACGCCCCGGCTCAGCCTGCGCGGCCATGCCATACCCGACCCAGACCCGGCGCTGCGCCGCCGCTACCTCGCGATCCATCCCTACGCGACGCCCTACGCCGGGTTCACGGATTTCCTCTTCTACCGCTTTGTCCCCGAGGCCGCGCGGCTGGTCGCGGGTTTCGGCCTCGCCCGGAGCTTCACGCCCGAAGCCCTGCTTGGCGCCGCGCGCCCCGTGCCCGATTTCCTCGCGCGCGAAGCCGCTGCCCTGGCCCAAGCCGCCCCGCTCCGCGCCACCATCGCCGCGGTGGCCGCGCGCCTGCTCGGCCGGCCAGTCGACGAAGCACACCTGGTCGCCATCGACCCCGACGGCGCGGACCTGATCATCGGGACCGCGCGCACGCGCCTCGACTGGGACCAGCCTCTGACCGACCCGACCGACCTCAACCCATACATTTCGCGGCTGGCGGACCAGCCATGCGTCATCCCCCCCTGACTGGCGCAGGCAGCCCCGGCTTTCTAAGCTGCGCGCAGGACGAGAGGACGACCAGGCATGAAACAAGGATCGGCGAACGCCGGGGCAACATCCACCAGGGCTGGCCTGGCGGGCACCGGGCTTGGCCAAGCGGTCGCGGTTCATGCCAATCTGTCCCCGGCCGAACTCGCGACCCACGCGGTCCGCCGGGGCGAGGCGCGGCTCTCTGAACACGGCGCGCTGATCGTCACCACCGGCGTGCATACCGGTCGCTCGGTGGCCGACAAATTCATCGCCGATGACCCGACCGTGCGGGACGAAATCGCCTGGGGTCCGATCAATCAGCGGCTCGACCCCGCCCATTTCCGCACCCTGCGCGGCCGCATCCTGGCTTATCTGCAAGGACAGGAATTGTTCGTCCAGGACCTCTACGCCGGAGCCGACCCGGCGCGCCGCATCCGCGTCCGGGTGGTCACGACCGGCGCCTGGGCCGCCTTGTTCGCGCGCAACATGTTCCTCCGCCCCACCGCCGCGGAGCTGGCCGATTTCACACCCGATTACGTTATCCTGCACGCCCCCCAATTCGCCGCCGACCCGGCCATCGACGGCGTGCGCAGCGCCACCGCGATCGCGCTGTCGTTCGAAGCGCGCACGATCCTCATCGCCGGCACCGAATATGCCGGTGAAATCAAAAAATCCATTTTCACCGTCATGAACTGGAAACTGCCCGGCGAAGGCGTTCTGCCCATGCATTGTTCGGCCAATGTCGGCCCGGCCGGGGATGTTGCGCTGTTCTTCGGCCTCTCGGGCACCGGCAAGACCACCCTCTCATCGGACCCCGCCCGAAAGCTGATCGGCGACGACGAACACGGCTGGAGCGAAGACGGGGTCTTCAATATCGAAGGTGGCTGCTACGCCAAGGTAATCGACCTCTCCGCCTCGGCCGAGCCACAGATCTGGGCCGCCACGCACCGGTTCGCCACGGTGCTCGAGAACGTCGTCGCCGACCCGTCGGGCCGGCTCGATCTCGATTGCCGCACGCTCACCGAAAATACCCGCAGTTGCTATCCGATCGATGCCATCCCCAACGCCGAGCCATCCGGCCGCGCCGGGCAGCCCCGGCACGTGGTCATGCTCACCGCCGACGCCTTTGGCGTGCTGCCCCCGCTCAGCCGGCTCGACCCGGCCCAGGCCATGTATCATTTCCTGTCCGGCTACACCGCCAAAGTGGCCGGCACCGAAAAAGGCCTGGGGCAGGGGCCGCAAGCCACGTTCAGTGCCTGCTACGGCGCGCCGTTCCTGCCGCGACCGCCGGAAGTCTATGGAAAGATGCTGCAATCCCTGCTGCGCCGGCACAACGTGCAGTGCTGGCTGGTCAATACCGGCTGGACCGGCGGCGCCTACGGCACTGGCAGCCGCATGTCCATCGCCCACACACGGGCCCTGCTGGCGGCGGCGCTCTCCGGCACCCTCGATAACACGCCATTCGTTACCGAACCCTATTTCGGGCTCAGCCTGCCGCAGCATGTACCCGGTGTACCGGACCACGTGCTCACCCCCAGCCGCGCCTGGCCTGACCCCGCCGCCTATGCCGCCGCCGCGCGAGACCTGGCAACGCGGTTCGAACGCAATTTCGTAGCCTTCGCCCCGGTCGTCGATGAAACCGTCCGCGCCGTCGCCATCCGCGTCGCGGCCTGACCGCTTGACGCGCCGCGCGAGGCCACCGATGTCAACGCCGCCAAGCACGGAAGGACGATAAACATGGCCGAAACCGAGATCGCGATACTGGGCGGCGGCTGCTTCTGGTGCACCGAAGCCGCCTTCCTCGAATTGCGGGGGGTCACGCAAGTGGTGTCCGGCTATGCCGGCGGCACCACCGAAAATCCCACCTACAAGCAAGTCTGCGGCCACACCACGGGCCACGCCGAAGTGGTCGAAATCACCTTCGACCCCTTTATCCTCAGCTACGCTGACCTGCTGCGGGTCTTCTTCACCATCCATGACCCCACCACCAAAAACCGCCAGGGCAACGACATTGGCACCCAATACCGCTCGATCATCCTGACCACGAACGACGCCCAGGCAGAAACCGCGCGCCAGATCATCGCCGAGTTCGGCGCGAATGGAGCTTGGCCAGACCCGATCGTCACCGAAGTCGAGCCACTCCGCATATTCTGGCCGGCCGAGGCGGAACATCAGAACTTCTTCGCCCGCAACCCCTATCACGGCTATTGCAATGCGGTCGCGGTGCCAAAAATCGCCAAGCTGCGCAAGGCGTTCGCCGATAAGCTGCGCCGTCCTTCCTGACCGGCTGCGACGAAACCTGGATCGGCCAACCTGACCCGCACCCATCTCGGCGGGTACAAAAACGAGGCCGCCGCCCCACAGCCCCGATCTGACCCCTTTCAAACCGGTCTTTGCACAGCCCGAAACGCGGCGGTGCAATGCCGTGCGAAGACCCGTTGCGGCAAGCTAGCAACATACCGGGCCGGGCGCTCGGCCGTTGCAGCGCGAACGATCGCGCAAACCATCTGGCAATCCGGGGGCTGGCCCTGGACCAGACTTGCCCCCGAGGTGATCAATAGCCAAACAATCGCGCGGGTTCCGTACACAGACTGGAGAATATGATGCGTTCCTGATCGGACCAGTTGACATCAGCCAGAGATACATGGTGGGCCGGATCACTTCCTGTGGTTTGTGGTCGGACGGAAGACATCGCGTCTTTCAATTTATTTTTTTCCTCCTCCTGTAGGTTCAAAAACAACGAAAGCTGCTCGGCCAGGGGAAATGGTTGTGTCGCCATGGTCAACTGATCGACCTCCATCGCGCATTCCGCCAGGGATTGACGAATGGCGTACCAGGTCATCATGGAATCAGACCACAGCCGACAATGTTCGGTAAAGTCCATTGACATGAATTTCCGGCGCCGGCTTTCAATATTATCGACCGGATGACGTCGCATAAAAATGAATTTGGCATTAGGCCATAATCTATGCATGAGAGGTGCCGCGCGTATCATTTCCGCACCCGGTGTCTTGTCCAGCCAATAGCCGCTTGAAAATGTTTTCTGCATAATCGATATGAAGCCTGCATGAATGACGTCGTGTATCGATTTTTCATGAACATTGGCGATAAGGGTTTTCATGCCGGCGGCGGCGTCCCGGGCCGATTTAGCGTAATAATTCTGAACCATATGGTTCAATCTCATGACCAGCGGCAGAAGGTGACCTTCGTTAAAAGTTTCATATTTTTCGGTTCTCATCAACGCTCGTACCATTGCGGACGTACCAGATCGGGCTGCACCCAGAATAAACACGGGATACGAATCCAGATCTGATACCTGCGAATATAAGGATTGGCCGACCCCTACCTTGGAAACATGACTCGCCTTTGGGTGAACTCCATCGGAACTTGAGGCAGTATGGATTGCAGAATTTCGTTCAAGTAAGCTTTTTCTTTTTGGTCCGGCAGGCAGGTTGGACTCAGGTATTGCAATGACCGCTTTGGGCAGGCATAAAACACGCTGCTGTCCGCCCGACGATAAGGCAACGATTTCGGGCAGGTTCCCGTCGTTCATAGGAAGAGGTGGATCCAGTGCAATCAGAAAGCCGTGATCACCTCTGCCGATTTGCTTTTGCTGAAGATCCGGAAAAAGCTGGCTGGCCACGGCCCGGGCGATGACCACCCCGTCGATCCTGACCTCAACGGTCAGATGTTGATCCGGGTCGTTTGGGTCGAACGCCCAGCCGCGGATACGATGCGGAAGCAAACCTTGCAGGAAGCCTTGTAGCGGTTTCATTCGCGTATTCCGATCAGGTAGCCTCAGCCAGCCTCGATCTTGGGAAGCGCCATGGCGACTCCATCAAAGGTTAGCGCCAGGACTTCGATCTCCGATAACATATCCGGTGACAGCTCTACCGAACACCAGATTGAAAACGCGTGATCACCCAGGCCGATATTACGTTTCGCTAGGGAATTCGTCTTTTGATCGGCTAGACCAATACCGACCAATACACCATTGACGGAAACATCGAGGCGAATATGATCATGCGGGTGGTCAGACCGCCATGCCCAACCGTGAATGCGGCGGCGCAGCACGCCATTTACACGACCCACAACTCCCCCCTTGGCGCAACTCGGCTGACCCATGGTGGTCTCCTGAAGTATCCTGGACGCGATATGAATCTGCCGCAGCCTTTGTCGGCCGGCAAGTCCAGACCGCCCTAAGGGGTTCGGACAGCGCCAATTATTGCAGGCTCTGCAACGCCGGGCCCACCGAAGCCGGCGGGCATTCGCCCCTCCACTCAACTGACCGGCGCGACGTTCGAAGCGCAGACAACCCAAGCCCCTATGCGGCCTCACCTGGCGCGGAACACGCAGCCCACTCAGGGCGCGCAGGCCGGAATTGCTGAAATCATCACGCTTCGATTCGTCGCAGCAAGGCCTTGGTGAATTCCTCGGTAGTGGCAGTACCACCCAGGTCACGGGTGCGAATATAATCGACGCATAGAGTAAGCCGCACCGATTCCCGAAACCGAGCGGCAAGGTCCGGGTAGCCGGTATGGTCCAGCATCATGGCAGCGGCGCCAATGACCGCAAGCGGGTTGGCGACGCCCTGGCCCGCAATATCAGGTGCCGAGCCATGGACCGCCTCGAAGATGGCCGCGTTCTCGCCAATATTCGCGCCAGGCGCGAGCCCCAGCCCGCCTACAAGGCCGGCCAGCAGGTCCGACAGGATATCACCGAACAGATTGGTGGTCACGATAACATCGAACTGCCAGGGATTCATCACCAGCTGCATCGCGCAGGCATCAACGATGCGCTCATCCATTTCGACCCGGCCAGCATATTCCTGCGCGACATCGCGCCCAACCTGAAGAAACAGTCCGGTCAGGATCTTCAGAATGTTCGCCTTGTGGACAATCGTAACCCTGCGTCGACCGTTGGCAAGCGCGTAGTCGAACGCATAGGTTATGATTCTACGACACTCCGCACGGGAATTAAATCCGGCGGACATGGCTATGGCCTGAGGATCATCCGCGACGGGGATGTAATGTTCCAGTGCGGCATAGAAGCCTTCCAGATTTTCGCGAACCAGCACGATGTCTATGTTCTCGAACCGGCCACCCGGCATCAGCGACCGGGCCGGGCGGATATTCGCAAAAAGGTTGAACTCCTGGCGAAGCGCAACATTGACAGACTTGAATCCGCCGCCGACCGGTGTGGTCAAAGGACCCTTCAAGGCCAGTTTCGTGCGTCGGATACTGTCCAGGGTCTCGTTCGGCAGCGGGCTGCCATGGGCCGCGATTCCGGAAATTCCGGCATGTTGCACATCCCAGACGAAAGGCGCGCCAAGCGCCGCCAGGGCCTGAGTGGTTGCCGCAACGATTTCCGGCCCGATGCCATCGCCCGGGATCAGGGTTGCCTCCAGGCTCATCTCTGCTTCCCCAGCGGCGGTGCCGCCTTACCCTGTTTCAGTCGATCGGGCGCGACTCAGTCGGATTTCGGCAATGGCTCCGGGTTCGGAGAGAGCGTCCGGAGATAGGCAATCACATTGGCCCGTGTCTTGGCGCTGTCGATACCGGAGTACGACATGCGGGTGTCCGGCACGACCGAACGGGGATTGGACAGCCACTGATTGAGTTCGGCGTACGTCCAAGGACCCTTGATTGCCTTCAGCCCGTCCGAATAGTTGAAGCCCGCCATGTGCGCGTGCGGTGCGCCCACGATCCCATAAAGGTTGGGCCCTACCTTGGCCGGACCGCCCTGGCTCCAGGTGTGGCAGGCGACGCACACTTTGTTCATGAACGCCTCCCCCTGCGCGGGATCAGCCTTCACCAGCAAGGGCGCTATCGGCGGCAAGGCCGCCGGTTTTGCCGGAGCGGCGCCGGTATCCGTCGTTTTCGGAACATCGATCTTGATGGCGGTTTTGGCGAGTTCCTGGGGCGCCACCAGGATCTTGGCGGCAAAGCCAGCCGCCATGAACACGATCCCCGACACCAGAACGGATGCCATGGCTTTGTTTACGAAAAGACTGTCACTCATCGGATCGGGCCCCTGATCCCGGCTTTGGCCAGGTCCGCGCGTGGACCGGGCCCTGAATTGATCGCGTCGCACCATAAAGAGATTGGCTCTGGTGCGGCAAGCCGCAGCGGGCGTATTTGGCGCGCAACTCTGGGTGTCGTCGCATGACCGATCCGATTGTTATCATTCCTGCGCGTATGGGCAGCACCCGACTGCCGGATAAGCCTTTGGCCCTGATCGCCGGGAAACCCATGATCCTGCACGTGTTCGAACGTGCCCTGGCCGCCGGCATCGGCAAGGTCGTCGTCGCGTGTTGCGACGCCTCGGTCCGCGACGTGGTAACCGGGTGCGGAGGTATCGCGGTGATGACAGACCCGGACCTGCCGAGTGGGTCCGACCGGGTATATGCGGCGCTCGATCACCTGGACCCCGAGGGCACGCACGAAATTGTCGTGAACCTGCAGGGTGACCTGCCCGCCATCGCCCCGGCGGATGTTCGGGCGGTGCTTTCTCCATTGGCCGACCCAAGGTTTGACATCGGAACTTTGGTGGCCCCGCTGGCGCCAGCCTTGGCGACACAACCCGCCACCGCCAAGGCGGCCTGCGCCTTTGGACCGGGGCAGGCTGTAGCCCGGGCGCTTTATTTCTCACGCGCCACCATCCCGTGGGGTAACGGGCCGTTCTGGCACCATATCGGGGTCTATGCCTATCGGCGCGCGGCCCTGGCACGGTTCGTGGCCATGCCCCCTTCCCCACTCGAGACCCGCGAAAAACTCGAACAATTGCGGGCCCTGGAAGGGGGACTCGCGATCGGCTGCGTGGCCATCGCCGAAGCACCGCCCGAGGTGAACACCCCCGAGGATCTGGCCCAGCTCCGAACCCTGATGGCCCCGGCGCCATGACGCGGATTCTCGCGTTTCAGGGTCTGCCCGGCGCGTATTCGGACCTTGCTTGCCGCACCGCCGAACCGGGCGCCGCCACTCTGCCCTGCGCCACGTTCGAAGCCGCTCTGGACGCCGTCAGAGAAGGCCGGGCCGAACGCGCCATGATGCCTTGTGAGAACAGTCTGGCAGGACGGGTGCCGGACCTGCATCGCCTGCTGCCAGGCAGCGGCCTTGCCATCGTTGGCGAGCATTTTCAACGCATCGAGCACTGCCTGCTGGCCCCGCCCGGGGCGACTGTGGCCGGGCTGCGGCGCGTACATTCGCACGCAGTGGCCCTGGGCCAGGTGCGCCGGATCTTGACCGAACTGGGGGTTGAGGCGGTGACCGAAACTGACACCGCCGGGGCGGCCCAGACCGTGGCCCGGTGGAACCGCCCCGAAGATGGCGCAATCGCCAGCAGCCTGGCCGCCGAAATCTATGGGCTTGAGATCCTGCGACATAACGTTGAGGACGCCCTCCATAACACGACGAGATTTTACATCATGGCGCGCGAGCAGGCGCCGCCCGCGCCCGACACGCCAAAATTGATGACCACCTTCCTATTCCGGGTGCGCAACATGCCGGCCGCCCTGTACAAGGCGCTCGGCGGCTTCGCGACCAATGGCATAAACCTGACCCGGCTGGAGAGTTACATGGTCAATGGCGATTTCACGGCAACCCAGTTTCTATGCGACGTGGAGGGGCATCCGGCACATCGGTCATTGATGTTGGCGCTCGAGGAGTTGGCTTTCTTCAGCCACGAGGTCACCGTGCTAGGCACCTACCAGCAGGCGCGCCCGCGCGATGGCGGGATTGCGTGATCTCGCATCCGCTGGGGTGGGATTGAAGCCACGCCAAGCCTCGTCCATATGGCGCGCAGCATCAGAAAAATCGGGGATCAAACCGCCATGAGCGAAACGGCGATACCTGGCACCGCGACAGAAGAACATCGGTTCGGCGCGGAAGTAGGGCGGCTGCTGGATCTGGTCGTCCACTCGCTTTATTCCGAGCGCGAGATATTTTTGCGCGAATTGGTGGCCAACGCGGCCGATGCCACCGATCGCCGCCGTTTTCTTGGCCTCAGCGATCCGGCGCTCGCCCCTCCCGAAGGGGCTCGTGTGCGCGTTACTCCAGACAAGCCAGCCCGCACACTGACGATCGAGGATGATGGCACGGGCATGACGCGCGAGGAACTGGTCCGTAACCTCGGCACCATCGCGCGGTCTGGAACCAAGCTGTTCGGCGAAACCCTGGCCGCAGCCAAACCCGAAGACCGGCCAAGCCTGATCGGGCAGTTCGGAGTTGGGTTCTACGCCGCATTCATGGTGGCTGACCGGGTCAGCGTCACGTCCCGCGCGGTCGGCACGAACGAGGCGTTCACCTGGGAATCGACCGGGCAAGGCGCGTTCACTATCGCCCCCGGCAGCCGCGAAAAAGCGGGCACCACAGTGACGCTGCACCTGAAAGCGGATGCCGAGGAGTTCCTGGAACCCTATCGGCTGGAAACCATCGTCAGGAAATGGGCTGATCATATCACGCTACCGATCATGGTCGTGCGGGATGGCAAGGACGTACCGGCCAATGAAGGCACTGCGCTCTGGCGCCGGCCGAAGGCCGAGGTAACCGAAGCTCAATACGAGGAATTCTATCGGCATCTTGGTCATTTCTTCGGCAAACCCTGGATGACCCTGCATTGGCGCGCTGAGGGCGCCATGGAGTTTTCCGCCCTGCTGTTCGTGCCTGATGCCAAGCCATTCCAGCCGGTCGAGGACGATCGCAAATGCCGGGTGCGGCTGCATGTGCGGCGGATGTTCATCACCAATGAAGCGGAGCTGCTGCCCAACTGGTTGCGTTTCGTCGATGGCGTGGTGGACACCGAGGACCTGCCACTGAACGTCTCGCGCGAAATGCTGCAAGCCACCCCGGTCCTGGCGCGTATCCGTCGCGCGGTCACCAACCGTGTCCTGACCGAGCTCAAAGCGGCGTCCGGTGATCCTGAGCGGGGATACGAGAAATTCTGGGAGAATTTTGGACATGTCCTGAAGGAAGGCGTCTGGGAGGATGCCGACCATAGGGACGCGCT
>JAJXVA010000059.1 GCA_021782435.1 Pseudomonadota bacterium | reverse complement strand
CGGCCACCACGATCCCGCGACCGGCGCATGCGCCTCGCGCCAGGCATCCGGCCCCACATAGGCACCGCCCGGCCGCCGCCGCCCCATCCGGTAAAATCGCCCCGTGTGCCCGGGCTCGCTGACGATGCCGGCATTGTGCCCGCCCGACGTCAGCACGAACACCATGTCGGCCGGGCTCAGCAGATGCAGCTTGAACACCGACCGCCAGGGCGCGATATGGTCGCTCTCCGTCCCCACCAGGAAACACGGCAGCCGAATATCCCCGAGGCTGACCGGCGCGCCATCGATATCGAACCGCCCCTCGGCCAGGTCGTCGTCCAGGAACAGGTGGCGCAGATATTCCCCATGCATCCGCGCCGGCATCCGCGTGCCGTCCGCGTTCCAGGTCATCAGGTCGCTCGGGTTTTCGGTCTCGCCCAGCATGTAGCTGCGGATCAGCCGCGACCACACCAGATCATTCGAGCGCAGCATCTGGAACGCGCCGGCCATCTGCCGGCTGTCCAGCGTCCCGCGCACGTCCATCACATCCTCGAGGAAGCTCACCTGGCCCTCGCCAATGAAAAGTTGCAGCTCCCCCGCCTCGGTGAAATCGGTCTGCGCCGCGAGCAGCGTCAGGCTGGCCAGGCGGTCGTCCCCGTCACGCCCCATCGCCGCCGCCGCCATCGCCAGCAACGTCCCGCCCAGGCAATAGCCGCAGCCATGCACCCGCGCGCCGCCGCAAATCTTCCCGATCGCATCCAGCGCCGCCATCGGGCCCAGACGCCGGTAGTCATCGAGGCCCATGTCGCGCAGATCCGCCCCGGGGTTTTTCCACGAAATCGCGAACACCGTATGCCCGCGATCGACCAGGAACTTTATCAGGGAATTATGCGGCGACAGGTCGAGAATATAGTATTTCATGATCCACGCCGGCACGATCAGCACCGGCTCGCGCGCCACGGTCGCGGTCGTCGGCGCATATTGAATGAGCTCGATCAGCGCGTTGCGCAGCACCACCTTGCCCGGGCTGACCGCCAGGGTCCTGCCCACCTCGTAGGGGCCGCGCGCAGCCGGCACGTCACTGATCGCGTCATGCCAGTCATCCAGGTAGTTCTTCAGCCCCAGCAGGAAGTTCCGCCCGCCCGTCTCGGCGGTCGCCCGCAGCACATCCGGGTTGGTCCATGGAAAATTGGTCGGCGCCAGCATGTCCAGCCACTGCCGCGCCGCGAACGCGACCATTTTCTGATGGTGCGCGCTGACCCCGGTGCCAAACCCCGTCGCCGCCTTCCACCACGCCTCGGTCAACAGAAACCCCTGGTACAGCGCATGGTAAGGCGCTTGCTGCCAAAGTTCGGACTGAAAGCGCCGGTCGCCCGGCGCCGGGTCGACCACGTGGCCGCCGAGCACCGCCTGCCCGAACCGATGCGCCTGAACCCAGGCGAGATGCCGCAATTCGGCCCGCTGCGCCGGCGAATCGGCCAGATGCAGCGCCCAATCCGCGCAGGCCAGCCAGAACGCGGCCGGTGACAGGCCGGAGGTCAGCCGGGCTTCGCTCGCGTGCCAGGCCCGGTCGAACCGGCAGATCCCGCCCCAGGACGCAGCACCCGGCGCAGCACCCGGCGCGGCACCGGGCGCGGCCGGCGCCGCCAGCGCCGCCGGCGGGGTCGCCGTCCGCGCGTTCACCAGTTTCCACTCAATCATGGGGGCCTCCAATTTTCCGAGGCCTCGCACGCCAAACCGTGCCACGCCTTGACGCAGATCATGCCACCCGGTTCCGTGGGCCGGCCCCATCGGGAAGGAGCCGCCGTGATGGAATTGCCGGCAGGATATCGCCACCTCGAAACCACGGCCGCCGCGGCGGTCGCCCGCATCCCGGCCGGCGCGCGGATCGGCATGGCGCTCGGCGTCGGCCAACCCCCCGCCCTGCTGCGCGCCCTGGCCGATCGGGCCGCGTCGGGCGAGGTCGGTGGCCTCAGCGTCTATTACCTGCTCGCCACCGCCATCGCCGGCCGCACCATCCTCGCGCCCCCCCTCCGCCACGCCATCCGTCCGGTCAGCCTGTTCCATTCCGCGATCGACCGCGCCTGGGACCAGGCCCTTCCCGCCGATGACGCGGTCGATCTCATTCCCACCCCGTTCAGCGCGGCGCCGCACGTCCTGTCCCACCTGGTCGATGCCGACGTGCTGCTCGCCACCGTCTCCCCACCCGATGCAACCGGCCATGTCAGCCTCGGCACCAACACCGATTATGCCCTGGCACTGGCCCATTCCGCCCGCCTCGTGCTGTTGGAAATCAACCGCCACATGCCCAGGGTCGCCGGCAACTGCCAGGTGCCGCTCAGCCGCGCCAGCGCCGTTGTCCGGCATGACGCGCCGCTGCTGGAAATTCCGGCCGTGCCCCCCCGCCCCGCCGATCTCGCCATCGGCGCCCACATCGCCGCCCTCGCCCGCGACGGGGATTGCCTCCAGATGGGCATCGGCGCCGTGCCCGACGCGGTCTGCGCGGCGCTCGCCGGCCACCGCCATCTCGGCATCCACACCGAATTGCTGCCCCCCGGCCTCGCCGCCCTGATGCGCGCGGGCGTGGTCGACAACAGCCGCAAATCCCTACATGTCGGCAAAACCGTCTTCACCTTCGCCATGGGCGACGCCGCCCATTACGCCTGGATGAACGACAACCCCGCCCTCGAAGCCCACCCGGTCGACTACACCAACGATCCGGGCGTGATCGCGCGCAACCCCAACCTGCTCAGCGTCAACGCCACCCTGGAAATCGACCTTTCCGGCGCCTGCAACTCGGAATTCTGCCAGGGCCGGCAATACAGCGCCGCCGGCGGCCAGCATGATTTCGTGCGCGGCGCCACCGCCTCGCCCGGCGGCCGCTCCGTCATCGCCTGCCACGCCACCGCCGCCGGTGGCCGCGTCTCGCGCATCGTGCCCCGCCTGTCCGGCCCGGTCACGGTGCCCCGCAACGACATCGATCACGTCGCGACCGAATTCGGCCTCGTCCGTTTGCGCGGCAAAACCCTGCGCGAGCGGGCCCGCGCCCTGATCGGCCTCGCCCACCCCGATTTCCGCGACGCACTCGAAGCCGCCGCCCGCGGCGGCTTCCCGGACTGATCCTCCGCGCCAAACCCCACCGGCCGAGGCGCCGCCGGCCATCGTCACGACGCTTGATTCAAATCAAGGCCGGAACGAGTTGCATCCGCCATGACGATGTCCGTACTCGAATCGGGAGGCATGTCATGGCGAAGGCGGTACGAACACCCCTCGGCGGGCGCCTGCTGCTCAGAGCCGGCCTGCTGCTCGGCGCGGCCATCCCCGCGCACGCCACGCTGGCAACCGACTGGCAGACCGTCGTCAACAATGCCGTCGTCGCGCCCCAGGCGGTGCCGAACGGCACCACCCCCTATTTCTTCAGCTACAACCAGCCAGCGGTCAATCAGGCCGGCAAGGTCGCCTTCCGCGCCCGCGCCAAGCCGCCAGGGGGCCAGGGCGGCAGTGACGCCACGACACAGGGAGTTTACTACCGCCAGCTATCGCTGGCCAATTCCCAGGTCGGCATCGTCGCCGACAATACCGGCGTTCCCGTGCCCGCGCCCAACAACACGGGCGCCACCTTCATCGAGTTTCCATCGACCGCGCGCATCGATAGCACCACCGGCATGATCACGACACGGGGCCAGTCGCAGGGTGTGTTCACCCTGCCCGATGGCACCCGGGAAGGCACGTCCGGCATCTATGCGACGCCCGGTGACGCGCTGACCACCGCCGCCAGCCAGCTGGGCAATATTCCCGATTACAACTATTTCCAGGTGCCCGACACCGCGCCCGGCATCCGCTTCGACCAGTTCCCCGGCTCGCCCGCGCCGCTCCGCAACCGCTTCATCGTGTTCAAGGGAAATTACACCGAGACCGATATCGCCATGACCGGCATTTTCTATCGCGATATGCTGGCCTCCGGAGGCACCGCACCCGTGCGGCGGATCGCCCGCACCGGCACTCCCATTCCGGGCGGCGGTGGCGCCATTTTCGGATCGACCGCGCCGCCGAGCGCCGCGACCGATCCCGGCAACGGCCGCTCCAAAGTGGTATTCGCCGGCTTTGACAACGAGGACAGGCCGACCGCCGGCGGTATCTACATCACCTACCTGGACCGGCCCCAATCCCTGCGGCCGATCATCTCGCTCGGCGATGTCGTGCCGGGCGCGCCTGGCTTCGTCTTCACCGGGTTCGGCGAGGCGGTCTCCTTCGATGGCCGGTATGTCAGTTTCTGGGGCAGTTGGGGCAAGTCGAAAAAAATCGTCCACGAGAACTGCCCGACCGACGGCAACAAATACCTGATCGCGTATTGCCTGGAACAATACCCCAACGGGGCCGACCTCACCGAAAGCGTCAACCAGGGCGTTTTCCGTGCCGACACGCAGAACCAGACCGTCCGGATGGTGGCACGAACCCAGAAACCCACCGGCTTCACCGATTTCCTGTACTGGACCTATTCCGGCAAACCGCCCGGCTCCCCCGGCGGTGGCGATGCCGAGCCGCCCCGCTGGCGGTCCTCCGCCTTCACCGCCGTGACCTCCCTCGCCCTCGCGTTCAAGGGCCAGAAAGCCAGCATCGACGGGCTCTACGTGTATCGCCGGGGCAGCGTCCAGACCGTGCTCGACACCACGATGGACGGCCAATCGGTCGACCCGATGGCGCCCGCGGGCTCCCTCGTCTCCGCGATCGGCCTGGAACGCGACGGGTTCCGCGGCAGTTGGCTCGCCATCAGCGCCGGCATGACCAACACGACCACCGCCGAAACCTGGGCCGGGCTCTACGCGCATGATTGCGGCAAGGTCTGTTCGGTCTGGTGACCCCCGGGGAAATCGCGCCGGTCGCGGCCCGATCTCCCCACCGCGCCGCCGCCATCGCCTGGCTGGTCAGGCGCGCGCGCCGTCCGACACCGCTAATCCGCCCGGACCGGCCGCAATCCCGCCTTGAAGCGGGCAGCCAGTTGCACGTAATGCGCGGCGTTACCGGCATAGCGGGCCAGATCCGCCTCCGACATCACCCGCATTAGCCGCGCCGGCGACCCCGCCCAAAGCTCGCCGCTTCCGATCACCTTGCCCGGCGAAAGCAGCCCGCCCGCCGCCAGCATGCCCCGCTCCTCGATCACCGCGCCATCCAGCACGATCGCCCCCATGCCGACGAAGGCATGATCCCGTATCGTCGCCGCATGCACGATCGCGCCGTGGCCAATGGTCACGTCGTCCCCGATCACGCAGGGCATGGTGCTGCCGCTGATATGCAGAATGCTGCCATCCTGGACATTGCTGCGCGCGCCGACGCGTATGGGGCTGATATCGCCGCGCAACGTGCAATGAAACCATATACTCGATTGCGCGCCGATCTCCACATCCCCGGCAATGATCGCGGTCGGCGCGATGAACGCGCTCGGCGCAATCCGCGGCGTATGGTCCTCCCAGGCGAAAACATACGGGGTCATGACCCAATTCCCAGCATCAGCCGGGCATTCTCCACCGCCGCCCCCGATGCCCCCTTGCCGAGATTATCGAGCCTCGCCACCAGCAGCGCCAGCCGCGCCTGTTCATTGGCGTAGACCGAAAGCTCCATGTCGTCGCGGCCGGCCAGCGCGTCCGCGGCGAGCCGGCCCGAGGGATCGGGCGGCACCACCCGGATCCGCGCGGCCTCGCCATACCAGCCGGCCAGCGCGTCGAACAAATCGGCCGGGGTCACCCGGCCCGGCAACTGGTCGAGGTGCAACGGCAGCGTCACCACCATGCCACGCGGAAAATGCCCGACCGAGGGAACGAACAGCGGCAGCCGGTCCAGCCCCGCTGCGGCCATGATCTCGGGCAGGTGCTTATGGCCGAGACCCAGCGCATACAGCTCGAAGGCCGGGCCGCCGGCCGCCTCGTGCGCGGCAATCATCGCATGGCCGCCGCCGCTGTAGCCACTCGTGCCCTGCAGCGTAATCGGGTGGTCGGGGGGCACCAGCCCGGTCGCAGTCAGGGGGCGCAACAGGGCAATCGCCGCGGTCGCATAGCAGCCCGGGTTGGCAACGCGCGCCGCGTCGGCGATCCGGCGTGGCTGGTCGGGCCAGAGCTCGGCAAAGCCATAAACCCAGCCCGGCGCCGTCCGGTGGGCGGTGCTCGCGTCCAGCAGCTTGGGCGCCTCATCCCCCAGCTCGTCCGCCAGCCGCACGGCCGCAATCGCCGCGTCATCGGGCAGGCACAAAATCGTCAGGTCGGAACGCCGCATCGCCTCACGCCGCGCCTCGGGCGATTTCCGGCGCATCTCGGGCAACACATGCAGCGCCATGCCCGGCTCGGCGGCCAGGCGTGTGGCAATGCCAAGCCCGGTGGTGCCGGCCTGGCCATCGATGAACACGGTGCGGGTCATGGCCCGACCCTAGAGCCTGCCGCCGCCGGGGGGAATCACCGATCGTGTGACCCAGCGCCGCCACCGCCATCGCCCTGGCGCGCTTCCGCCGCATCCGCGGCGCCGCGTCGCTTCCGTGATTGACTTCCCCCGCCCTGCTTGAAAAGACACGGTTGAAGCGAAACGGCAGGGTATCCGATGCGCATTGCGATGATCGGCGGCGGCTATGTGGGGCTGGTATCGGGCGCCTGCTTCGCCGAATTCGGGGTCGACGTGACCGTGGTCGAGGTCGATGCCGCCAAGCTGACCGCGCTGCAAGCCGGCGAAATGCCGATCTACGAGCCGGGTCTCGAGGATCTCGTCCGCAACAACGCCGGCGCCGGCCGGCTGCACTTCTCGGGCGATCTCGCGGCCTCCGTCGCCGGCCGGGACGCGGTCTTCATCGCCGTCGGCACGCCGACCCGCCGGGGCGACGGCCATGCCGACCTGACCTACGTCTACGCCGCGGCCGAACAGGTGGCCCGCGCCCTGACCGGGCCCACGGTGGTCGTGACCAAATCGACCGTGCCGGTCGGCACCGGCCGCCGCATCGCCACGATCCTGCACGACGCGCGGCCGGAACTCGCGGTCCCGGTCGCCTCCAACCCGGAATTCCTGCGCGAGGGCAGCGCGATCGCGGATTTCCTGCGCCCCGACCGGGTCGTGATCGGCACCGAGAGCGATACCGCCCGCGACGTGCTGCGCGCCCTCTACCGGCCCCTCTACCTGATCGACAGCCCCATCCTGTTCATGGGCCTGGAAGCCGCCGAACTCACCAAATACGCCGCCAATTCCTTCCTCGCGATGAAGGTCACCTTCATCAATGAAATGGCCGATCTGTGCGAGCGCGTCGGCGCCGATGTCCACGATGTCGCGCGCGGCATCGGGCTCGATGGCCGGATCGGACGGAAATTCCTGCATCCCGGCCCCGGCTTCGGCGGCAGTTGTTTCCCCAAGGACACGCTGGCGCTGGTGCGTATCGCCCAGGATGCCGGCGCCCCCACCCGCCTGATCGAGGCGACGGTCGCGGTGAACGAGGCGCGCAAGGCCGGCATGGCGCGGCGGGTGACCGAGGCCGCCGGCGGCAGCGTGCGCGGCCGGCGGGTCGCGGTGCTCGGCCTCACCTTCAAGCCCGAAACCGACGATATGCGGGAATCCGCCGCCATCCCGATCGTCAGCCGCCTGATCGAGGACGGCGCCACGGTGCGCGCCTATGATCCCCAGGGCATGGTCCAGTCGAGACCCCTGCTGCCGTCCGAGGTCACCTACTGCGCGGACGCCATGGAGGCGGTGGCGGGCGCCGATATTCTGCTGCTGCTGACCGAATGGAACGAATTCCGCGCACTCGCCCCGGCGAAACTGCGCGCCGCCATGCGCGGCGATGTGGTGGTCGATCTGCGCAACATCTACGACCCCGCCGCCATGCGCGCCGCCGGTTTCCGCTACCACAGCGTCGGCCGCGGCGGCTGAGCCCCACCCCGCCACAATCAGCCCGCCACAATCAGCCCGCCACAATCAGCTTGGGGGCAGCCCCGTCGGTGGCTCCGGCAGAAATTCCGTGTTGCCCCCCGACAAAATAACCCCGACCCGCGCCCCCGCGGGCGCGGCAAAGGCGCCCGTCTGCAACGCCGCCAGACCCAGGGCCCCGGTCGGCTCGACCACCAGCTTCATGCGTTCGGCGAGAAACCGCATGGCCGGGCGCAGCGCCGCATCCGGCACCGTAACGATCCGCGCGCCCTGGCCGCGCAGCACCGCGAACGGCAGCGCGCCCAGGCATTGCGTCAGCGCGCCATCGGCGAGCGAGCGCGGCACCGGTATCGTGACGCGCATCCCCCGCGCCAGGGATTGCTGGCCGTCATTGCCCGCCTCGGGCTCCACCCCGATCGCGGCCGCCCCGGGGCAGGTGGCCGCAAGCGCCAGGGCCGTGCCGGCCAGCAACCCGCCACCGCCCACCGGCGCCAGCACCGCGTCCAACGGGCCCACCGCGTCCAGCAATTCGGCGGCGGCGCTGGCCTGGCCGGCCACCACGTCATGATGGTCGAACGGCGGCACCAGGGTCGCGCCCAAGCGCGCCGCGATCCGCCGCGCCATCGCCACCCGGTCCTCGGTATACCGGTCATAGGTCACGATGCGCGCGCCATACTCGGCGGTCGCGGCGCGCTTGGGCGGCGGCGCGTCATTCGGCATCACGATCACCGCCGGTATCCCGAAATGCCGCGCCGCCGCCGCCACCGCCTGGGCATGGTTGCCCGAGGAATAGGCGACCACGCCAAACCGGCGTATCGCCTCCGGCAGCGCCGCCACCGCGTTCACCGCGCCGCGAAACTTGAAACTGCCCGTGCGCTGAAAATTCTCGGCCTTGAGAAATACACGGATCCCGAGCCGCGCGTCGAGCGTGGCCGATGTCAGCACCGGCGTGACATGGGCAATGCCCGCCAGCCGCGCCCTGGCGGTCGCGATCTCGGCGGCGCCCGGCACGACCAGGGCCGGATCGGACGGGTCGGTGTCAGGCAAGCCGGGCCTCGTACGCCGCGACCGTGTTCGCCAGCAGCATCGCGATCGTCATCGGGCCCACCCCGCCCGGCACCGGCGTGATCGCGCCGGCGACGCCCAGCGCCTCGGCGAACGCGACATCCCCCACCAGGACGGATCCGCCCTCCCCGTGCGGGATGCGATTGATCCCGACATCGATCACCGTCGCCCCCGGCGCGATCCAGTCCCCGCGCACCATTTCCGGCCGGCCCACCGCCGCCACCAGGATTTCCGCCCCCCGCGTGATCGCCGGCAGGTCGCGGCTACGCGAATGCGCGATCGTCACCGTGCAATCCGCGCCGAGCAGCAGTTGCGCCATCGGCTTGCCAACGATGTTCGAGCGGCCCAGCACCACCGCGTGGCGCCCCGACAAATTCCCCAGCGTCTGGCGCAGCAGGTACAGGCACCCGAGCGGCGTGCACGGCACCAATCCTCTCTGGCCGGTGGCCAGCCGGCCGGCATTGACCACATGAAACCCGTCCACGTCCTTGCCCCGGTCGATCTCGGCCAGCACCCCGGCGGGGTCGAGGCCGGGCGGCAGCGGTAGCTGAACCAGAATACCATCCACCGCCGGGTCCGCGTTCAGCGCCGCGATGCGCGCCAGCAATTCGGCTTGCGAGGTCGCCGCCGGCAGCCGGTATTCGAACGACCGCAGGCCACAGGCCAGGGTCTGCCGCGCCTTGTTGCGCACATAAACCTGGCTCGCCGGGTCCTCGCCCACCAGAATCACCGCCAGCCCCGGCGGGCGGGCCAGTCCCGCCACCTTGGCCGAGACCTCCGCCAGCACTGAGGCCGAAGCGGCCTTGCCATCGATCACGCGTGTCGCGGTCATCGCCCCCTGCCCCGCCGGTGTTGCGCCCATCGCCGGGCGTGGCGCACTATGCCAGCCGGGCACGGGCTTGTCTGCCGAGGTCGGCGCCGGGTGGCCGCGCCGCGGGCGCGGGTGGTTTCGCTTGACGCGGTGGCGTAAGGGCCGATATTCAGCCGGCGCGCGCGCTGCGCCGCGCCGGCGGCAGGATGTGCCTGCCTTGCCCGTATGCCCGAGCCCTCTGGCTCCGAAAGCCCGGAATTGACAACGACCCAACCCGACCAGGCCTTTTCCCCCGCCGAACCCGACGCGCTCCCGCACGCCGTCGATCCCATCGCCGCCGCCGCCGCGCCAGCCCAGGTCGCGCCCCGCGCCACCTTCGCCGATCTCGGCCTCTCCGAACCCATTCTGCGCGCGATCCACGAACTCGATTACCTGCACCCGACCCCGATCCAGGAACAGGCCATCCCCTATGTGCTGATGGGCCGCGACGTGCTCGGCACCGCCCAGACCGGCACCGGCAAAACCGCGAGCTTCACCCTGCCGATGCTCGATGTGCTCACCGGCAGCCGCGCCCGCGCCCGCATGCCGCGCTCGCTGATCCTCGAGCCGACCCGGGAACTCGCCCTGCAAGTCTCCGAGAATTTCGTCAATTACGGCAAATATCTCAAGCTGAACTACGCGCTGATCATCGGCGGCGAGAGCATGAACGACCAGAAAGACGCGCTCACCCGCGGCGTCGACGTGCTGATCGCCACCCCCGGCCGGCTGATCGACCTGATCGAGCGTGGCGGAATTCTGCTGTCCGACACCAAATTGTTGGTGATCGACGAGGCCGACCGCATGCTGGACATGGGCTTCATCCCCGATGTCGAGCGCATCGTCGGGCTGCTGCCCGCCAACCGCCAGACCCTGTTCTTTTCCGCGACCATGGCCCCGCCCATCCGCAGGCTCGCGGATGCGTTCCTGTCCAACCCCAAGGAAATCTCGGTGTCCCGGCCGGCATCGGTCGCCACCACCATCATCGCCGGGCTCGCCATCGTCCCCCACCTGGAAAAGCGCGAGGCGCTGCGCCAGTTGCTGAATACCCGAAACGTGCAGAACGCGCTGATCTTCTGCAACCGCAAGCGCGACGTCGATATCCTCTATAAATCCCTCGGCCGCCACGGCTTCTCCGTCGGCGCCCTGCACGGCGACATGACCCAGCCGATGCGCTTCGCGACCCTCGAGAAGTTCAAGGCCGGGGAATTGCGGCTGCTGGTCTGCAGCGATGTCGCCGCGCGTGGCCTCGATATCGGCGGCCTCAGCCACGTCTTCAATTTCGACGTGCCCATCCATGCCGAGGATTACGTCCATCGCATCGGTCGCACCGGCCGCGCCGAGCGCGAGGGCCACGCCTACACCCTGGCCAGCCCGGACGATAAACTCGCGGTCGATGCGATCGAAACCCTGATCGGCATGCCCATACCCCACATCACCGTGCCTGGCATGGCCCAGGCCCACTGGGCCGAAGGGGGCGAAACCCGCCACGGCCGGAGCAGCGGCCGCGGCCGCGGCGGTGGCCGCGCCGCCGAGGCCAAACCGCGCGCCAGCGAAGCCAAACCGCGCGCCGCCGAGGCCAAACCGCGCCCCTCCGAACGCGCCTCCGAACGTCCCTCCGAGCGTCTCTCCGAACGGGCGGCCGGCCGGCCGTCCCGTCCCCCCCGCGCCGCCGCCCGTTCGGAGGGACGTTCGGCCGAGGCCACACCATCGCCGGAAGCCTCGGCGGCACCGCCGCCGCCCCGCGTCACCGGCCTCGCCGGTCCGGCCCGGCGCGACGCCTCGCCGGCCGAGGATCCGGGTGGCCGGGTGCTGGGCTTCGGTGCCGATATTCCGGCCTTCATGCTGCTGCGCCGCGCCGCCCGCCACGCCCGAATTCCCGACGGAGATACCGCGGACGCGGCATGACGGCGCCGCCCGCCGCCGCCGACCTGGCGGCCAACCCCGGGGCCGACCTTGGGGCCGATATCGGGGCCGATATCGCCACGGCCCTGGCGGCCTGCCCGCACTACCTCGTCTGCGGCGGCTGCACCGATCTCGCGCCGAAAGCGGATATCCTGCCCGCGGCCCTGCGCCGCGCGGGGTTCACCGTCCCGGCCATCGACCTGCACACCTCGCCGCTGCGCGCCCGGCGCCGCATGCACCTCGCCATGCGCCGCACCGCCGATGGCGTGGCCCTCGGCCTGCACCGGCACCGCAGCCATGATATCATCGACCTCGCCGAAACCCCAGCCCTGCA
>JAJXVA010000275.1 GCA_021782435.1 Pseudomonadota bacterium | reverse complement strand
CGGCGGAACTCTAACAACCCGAGCGGAGGCTAAAAGGCTTGGGGCCCGTCGACAAGGGGGCTCACCGGCAGATCCGCCGCGTCCTGGATCAGTCCTGGGGTATCCACGGCCGTGTGGCCAGCCGCGAGCAGATCCAGATCCAGCTGTCGTTTCCCCACATGAAACACTGGGTCGATCTGTTCATGGGCTGGTGGGAATACGCCATCCGTTCCTGGCGCAAGCGCGCGCCGGACGACGCGGTGTTGACCTTCCTGTGCGAACTCGGCCCGCCCGAATACGCCATCACCGGCGCCGACGGCTACGAACTGTCCGATCGCTGGGCGGAGGCGTTGTGGATGAAGGATGCCATCCGCGCGCTTTGGGCGAGGATCGAGGCGGAAGGGTAGGCATCGGTCAGGACAAGGCCAGGGGCGCTGCCCCCGGACCCCGGCAAAGGCGGAGCCTTTGCAATCCATTCGTAAGAATTGAAAGGATTCTCAAGGCGATGCCTTGAGCGGGTTCCAAGGGCAGAGCCCTTGGCCTTGCCCTGCCTACCCGATCAGCGTCGCCATCGCCGCGCGGTAGCGTTCGGACAGCGCCGCGCGGTCATGGTGCCGCCCGCCGCTCACCCGCTTGATCCCCCGCGCCCACACGCCATCCACCAGCGCGTTGCCGGCCGAAAACACCCAGGCGTCGAGCAACTGATCGTCCGCCAGATGCGCATAGAGCGGCCCGGCCGCCGCGAGCGTCACCAGATCGGCGGGCGCGCCGACCCGCAGCCCGTGCATCGCCGCCCCCAGTGCCTGCGCCCCACCGGCGGCCGCTGCGTCCAGCAGCGCGCGGCCGGTCGAGCCGCCGGCCTCGGCGAGCACGTTGCGTTCGCGGTGCAGCAGGCGTTGCGCGTATTCCAGTTGCCGCAACTCGGCGGCGACCCCGATGCGCACGTTGGAATCGCTGCCGATGCCGAACCGCCCGCCGGCGGCGCGGAAGGGGCGCGCCGGAAAAATCCCGTCGCCCAGATTGCCCTCGGTGATCGGGCAGAGGCCGGCGACCGCGCCGGTGCGGGCAAGCCCGGTGGTCTCGAAATCCGTCATGTGCGTGGCATGGATCAGGCACCAGCGCCGATCGACCGCAAAGCGCGCCAGCAGCCACTGCACCGGCCGCGCGCCCACCCAGGCGAGCGAATCGTCCACCTCGCGCACCTGCTCGGCGATGTGCATGTGGATCGGCCCGCCCTCGGCCATCGCGATCACGGCGGTCAGTTCCGCCTCCGTCACCGCGCGCAGGCTGTGCGGCGCCACGCCCACGCTCGCCCCCGGCAGCCGGGCGACGGCGGCGCGCGAGGCTTCCAGCAGGCGGGCGAAGCGTGCCGGATCGTTCAGGAAGCGCCGCTGCCCCTCGTGCGGCGCGGCGCCGCCGAAATTGCCGTGCGCGTAGAACACCGGCAGCAGCGTCAGCCCCAGCCCCGTCGTCTGGGCGGCGGCGACAATGCGTTCGGCCAGTTCGGCGATGTTGGCGTAGGGCTGCCCGTCCGGGGCGTGATGCAGATAGTGAAACTCGCCCACGCTGGTGAACCCCGCCTCCAGCATCTCGGCGTAGAGCAGGGCGGCCACCGCCTCCATCTCGTCCGGGCCGATGGAGAGCGCGAAGCGGTACATCGTCTCCCGCCAGGTCCAGAACGTGTCGGTCTTGCCGCCGCGCTGCTCCGTCAGGCCCGCCATGGCGCGCTGGAAGGCGTGGCTGTGCAGGTTGGCCATGCCCGGCACGCCGACCTCGGCCACCTCGTCGCCGGGGGCAGCCGGCGCGTCGCTCTCCACCGAGGCGATCAGGCCATCGGCGAACACCAGCCGCACCTCGTCCCGCCACCCTTCCGGCAGCAACGCCCGCCGCAGATGAATCGCCGTCATTGCCTCGTCTCCTGCTTGCACCGCGCCGAATATGTCTATACATTATCCCGAGGCAGATAAAGCCCGGACCGTCCGCATGACTCTCGGCACCCCCCCCTATCACGTCTGGCGCAATGCGCGGCTGCTCACCATGGCGGTGGACCGCCCGGGGCTCGGGATCGTCGAGCGTGGCGCGGTGGCGGCGCGTGACGGGCGCATCCTGTTCGCGGGGGCGGAGGCGGAGCTGCCGGCCGCGCTGCAAGACCCGGCTTTCGCAACGGACTGCGCGGGGCGTTGGATCACGCCGGGGCTGATCGATTGCCACACCCATCTGGTGTACGCGGGCAACCGCGCGGGTGAGTTCGAGCGTCGTCTCGCCGGCGCCACCTACGAGGAAATTGCGCGCGCCGGCGGGGGGATTTTTTCCACCGTCACCGCCACGCGCGCGGCGGACGAAGCCGAGCTGTTCCGCCAATCCCTGCCGCGCCTGCAAGCCCTGATGGCCGAAGGCGTTACGACCGTCGAAATAAAGTCCGGCTACGGCCTCGATCTGGCGACCGAGGCGCGGCAACTGCGCGTCGCCCGCCGCCTCGGGCGCGACTGCCCGGTTGGTGTCGCGACCACGCTGCTCGCCGCGCACGCGCTGCCGCCGGGGCTGGCCGACCGCGCGGCGCATGTCGCGGATATCTGCCGCAACCTGCTGCCCGCCATCGCCGCCGAGGGGCTGGCGGACGCCGTCGATGCGTTC
>JAJXVA010000274.1 GCA_021782435.1 Pseudomonadota bacterium | reverse complement strand
TCGCGCGCCGCACGCCGAACATCCGCCTCGGTCACGCGCTCTATCCGGCCCAGCGTTTCCGCCATCGGCACGATCCGGCCGAACACCTGCCACTGGCGCGCGATCTGCTCGCACCGGCTGCCGGTCGATTCCATCGACATCAGCAGCCCCGCGCGCACCTGCGCCCGCGCGCGCGCCAACTCCCCCTCGCTCACGCTGTCCTGCACCTTCGCGAGCTCGTCCAGCGTCACCGGCAGCAATTCCTCGGCCTCGCTTTCCCCGGTGACGGAATAGATCCAGAACAATCCGCTATCCTCGTACGGCGCGGTGAACGAATAGACCGAATACACCAGCCCCCGCTTCTCACGGATTTCCTGAAACAGCCGCGACGACATACCGCCCCCCAGCAGGGTCGAAAGCAATAGCGTCGGGTAATAATCGGCGTGCTCGTAGGCGCAGGCGGGGAACCCGAGCACGATATGCACCTGGTCGAGGTCCCGCGGTTCACGGAATTCCCCACCTCGATACGCCGCGAGCTCGGCCGATGGCGGCGCATGGCGCGGCAGGTCCGCGAAGTGCCGTTCCGCCAGCGCCACGATTTCCGCGTGTCGCACGGCGCCCGCCGCCGCCACCACCGTATTCCCGGTCGTGTAGTGACGGCTCATGTAGTCGGTCAGCGTCGTGCGCTTCATCTCGCGGATGCCGGTCTCGGTGCCCAGCACCGGCCGCCCCATCGGCTGGTCGGGATAAGCCGTCAGCTGGAAATGATCGAAAATGATATCGTCGGGCGTATCGTTGGCCTGTCCGATTTCCTGCAGAATAACCCCGCGCTCGCGCTCCAGTTCCTCGGGCTCGAAGGTCGAATGGGTCAGGATATCGCCAATGATATCCGCCGCGAGCCCGGTATCCTCGGCCAGCACCTTGACGTAATAGGCGGTGTGCTCACGCGCGGTATAGGCGTTCATCTGCCCGCCCACCGCCTCGATTTCCTCAGCGATCGCGCTCGCGCTGCGCCGTTCCGTGCCCTTGAAGGCCATGTGCTCGAGAAAATGCGAAACGCCGTTTTCGGCGGCGCTTTCGTGCCGCGTGCCCGCCGCCACATAGGCGCCGAAACTGACGGTCGCCACATGCTCGATCGTCTCGGTCACCACGGTCAGGCCGCTATCCAGCCGGGTCACCTCGATCCGTTCCTCGGTCGCGCTCATGCGGCACTCCTTTCCGTCGCCCCGATCACCGCCGCCTCGATCGCGGCCAGGTCGGGTGGCAATGTGATGTAGATCTCGGGTCGGTCGAACAGATCGGCAAGCCGGGCCGGCAACGCCGGGGTCACCCCGCTCGCGCGGCGCACCGCGTCCGGAAACTTGGCCGGGTGCGCGGTCGCCAGCGCCACCACCGGCACGGCGGCGTCCAGCCTCCCGGCCAGCTCTCGCGCCCCGGCCACGCCGATCGCGCTGTGCGGGTCGGCGAGATAGCCGGTGTCGCGGTACAGCCGCGCGATTTCGGCCAGGGTCGCCGCGTCGTCCAGCCGCTCGGCGGCGAACCCGGCGCCCGCCCGCCGCCACGCCGCCTCCGGCACCGCCATGCGCCCGCTCGCGCGGAAATCCCGCATCGTCGCCGCCGTCGCCGCCGGGTCGCGGTCCAGCAGCTCGAACAACAGGCGCTCGAAATTGCTGCTGACCTCGATATCCATGCTCGGGGAAAAACTGGGCTCCACCCCCACCAGCCGCATGTCGTTGCGGGTGAAAAACCGGTGCAGTATGTCGTTATGGTTGGACGCCACCATCAGCCAGCCCACCGGCAACCCCAGGCACCGCGCCGCGTGCGCCGCCAGCACATTGCCGAAATTCCCGGTCGGAACACTGAACGCAACTGCCCGCTCCGGCCCTCCCAGCGCCAGCGCCGCCGCCACATAATAGGGAATTTGCGCCGCGATCCGTGCCCAGTTTATGCTGTTCACCGCCGAAAGCCGCACACGCTGCCGGAACGGCGCGTCCGCGAACATGGCTTTCACCAGGTCCTGGCAGGTATCGAAGGTTCCCTGCACGGCAATATTGGTCACGTTGGCGGCGGCCACCGTGGTCATCTGCCGGCGCTGCACCTCGCTCACCCGGCCCGCCGGATGCAGCACCACGATATCGACCAGCGCCCGGTTCGCGCACGCCGCGATCGCGGCCGAGCCCGTATCGCCCGAGGTCGCGGCAACGATCGTCACGCGCTGCCCGCGCGCCGCCAGCACCAGGTCGAACAGGCGCCCCAGCACCTGCATCGCCATGTCCTTGAACGCGAGCGTCGGGCCATGAAACAGCTCGAGCATCCACAGCCGGGGCGATAACTGCACCAGCGGCGCCACCGCCGCGTGGCCGAACCCGCCATAGGCCTCGGCGCATATCTCGCGCAGCGCCGCCTCGCTCACCGCGCCCGCGGTGAACGGCGCCATCACCCGCGCCGCCAGTTCCGCGTAAGTCAGCCCCCGCATCGCATGCCAGTCCCGGAGCGAAAAACGCGGCCAGGTTTCCGGCACGAACAGCCCGCCATCCTCGGCCAGCCCGGCCAGCAGGACATCGTCGAATTCACGGGACGGGGCCGCACCGCGGGTGGAGACGTAGCGCATCGGCAGGTCGTTCCTGGAAAGGCGTCAGCGT
>JAJXVA010000058.1 GCA_021782435.1 Pseudomonadota bacterium | reverse complement strand
AAGCCCGTTTTCGTGCCGCTGCCCGCCCCCAAACCCGCTTCCGCCCCCGGCACGGCCCCCGGCACGGCGCCCGGCACGGCACCCGCCGCGGCACCCGCCACTACCCCGGCCGCCGCGCCCGCGCCCACGCCCGCGCCCAAGCACTGAGCCGTACCGGGCCATGACTGCCGGTGCGGTTTCGCCGCTGGCCTGCCCCCTGCCGGTTCTGCCGGAAATCGAGGGGGTGCGCCTGGCGGTGGGATCGGCCGGCATTCGCTACCAGGGGCGCACCGACCTGCTTCTGGCGGAACTCGCGCCGGGCACCCAGGTGGCGGGGGTGTTCACCCGCAACCGCTGCCCCGGCGCCCCGGTCGATTGGTGTCGCAGCGCGCTGAAATCCGGCAAGGCCCGCGCGCTCGTGGTCAATGCCGGCAATGCCAACGTGTTCACCGGTCGCGCCGGGGTCGAGGCGACCACCGCTACCGCCCGCGCCGCCGCCGCGCTGATCGGTTGCCGGGAAAAAAGCGTCTTTCTGGCCTCGACCGGCGTCATCGGCCAGGTTCTGCCCCACCAGAAACTGGTCGATGCGTTGCCGGGGCTTCACGACAAGCTGCGCGCCGATACCTGGGCCGACGCCGCCCGCGCGATCATGACCACCGATACGTTCGCCAAGGCCGCCACCCGCACAGCCCGCATCGGCGAGACCGAAATCCGCGTCACCGGCATCGCCAAGGGAAGCGGGATGATAGCGCCCGACATGGCCACCATGCTGGCGTTCGTGTTCACCGACGCCGCCATTCCGGCGCCGGTATTGCAGGCTTTGCTGGCGCGCGGCGTGGCGGGCAGTTTCAACCGCACCACGGTCGATTCCGATACCTCGACCTCCGACACGGTGCTGCTGTTCGCGACCGGCCGCGCCCGTCATAAAAAAATCACCGACCGATCCGACAAGTGGGTCAAGCCCTTCGCCGAGGCACTCAACGCCGTATTGCAGGATCTGGCGCTGATGGTGGTGCGCGACGGCGAGGGCGCGCAGAAGCTGGTGCGCATCGACGTCTCCGGCGCGACCAGCCGCGCCTCCGCCACGCGCATCGGCATGGCCATCGCCAATTCGCCTCTGGTTAAAACCGCCATCGCCGGCGAGGACGCGAACTGGGGCCGGATCGTCATGGCGGTGGGCAAGGCCGGCGAACCCGCCGACCGCGATCGGCTCTGTGTCTCGATCGGCGGCGTCACCATGGCCCGAGACGGCGCGGTGGTGCCCGATTACGACGAAACCCCTGTGGTTGCGCATATGCGTGGCCGGGAAATCGAAATCGCGGTCGATCTGCAACTGGGAAGCGGTCGAGCGACGGTTTGGACCTGTGATCTGACCCATGGCTATATCGACATCAACGGCGCCTACCGCAGCTGATTTGACGCCGGTCCTCACCACCGAACGACTGTTGCTGCGGCCATTCCGGGCAGAGGACGCGGGCCCGTTGCGCCGCCTGATCAGCGAATGGGCGATCGTGCGCAACCTGGCCGCCGTGCCCTATCCCTACGAGCCCGAACACGCTGAAGCCTGGATCGAATCGGCGCGCGCGCAATCGGCCGCCGGCAGCGCGTATCACCTCGCGGTGGCGCGGGCTGATAGCGGGGAGCTGGTGGGGGGTATCGGACTGCGCGTCGACCCGGCCGCGCGCCAGGGCCAGCTCGGCTATTGGATCGGCCGCCACCACTGGCGCCAAGGCTACGCGACCGAGGCGGCGGCGCGGCTCGCCGGCTGGGGCCTCGCCAATCTGTCACTCGATACCTTGCTGGCCGAGGTCGCGGCCGATAACCCCGCCTCGCTCGCGGTGCTGCGCCGGGTCGGCTTCCGCCCGACCGGCGAAGCCACCCGGGATTTTCCCGCGCGCGGCGGCGAAACCCGGGTCGTGACCCTGACCGCCGGACGCCACGAGATTTTTGGGTCTCCAGCCGCGCCCAAAGCCGCGGTCGGGGGCGCCCGCGCCATTTTGCTGGTGGCCGCCTGCGCCCTGATCGACGCCGATGGCCGGGTGCTGCTGGCGCGCCGCCCCGAAGGCAAGAAACTGGCGGGCCTGTGGGAATTTCCCGGTGGCAAGGTGGATGAGGGGGAAACGCCGGAGGCGGCGCTGATCCGCGAACTGCATGAGGAACTGGGGATCGATGTCAGCGCCGCGTGCCTCGCGCCGTTCGCCTTCGCCTCCCATGGCTACGATGGTTTTCATCTGCTGATGCCGCTTTACCTGTGCCGGCGCTGGCAGGGCACGCCACAGGCGCGGGAAGGTCAGGCCCTGGCCTGGGTGCGGCCGAACCGATTGCACACCTACAAAATGCCACCGGCGGACGAGCCTCTGGTACCGATGTTGCGGGATTTTCTCTAACTTGGGAAACACCCCGCGTCCCCGCGTCCCCGCGTCCCCGCGTCCCCGCGTCCCTGCGTCCCTGGGCACCGTCGCCGCGACCGACCGCGCCCGGCGCGCCGACCGCGCAGGCGCCCCGCCGCGTCATGGGCGCCCGGCGGTCGTCATCCCCCGGGGTCATGGTCGGGCATCGGTGGCGCCGGGTCGCGCGCGGGCGAAATTCCTTCCTTTGCTGTCAAGGCCCCAACCCGCTCGGAGCCGATCCGCGAAGCGGCATCTTGCCTTTCCCAAGCCATTGACCGACCGTGCGCCCCATGTCCACGCCGCTCACCGCCGGCCTCATCGTCATCGGCAACGAGGTGCTTTCCGGCCGCACCCAGGATGCGAACATCCGTTTTCTCGCCCAGGGGCTTGGCGCGCTTGGCCTGCCGCTGCGTGAGGTGCGGATCATCCCCGACGTTGCCCCGACCATCATAGCGACCGTGAACGAGATGCGCGCCAGCCACGCCCATGTGTTCACCACCGGCGGCATCGGGCCCACCCATGACGACATCACCAGTGAATGCATCGCCGCCGCTTTTGGCGTGCCGTGGGAACCCCACCCCGAGGCCATGCGCATGCTTGGCGCGCACTACAGCGAGGGAGCCTTCAACACCGCCCGGCGCCGGATGGCCACCATGCCGCGCGGCGCGACCTTGATCGAGAACGATGTCAGCCCGGCGCCCGGCTTCACCATCGGCAACGTGCATGTCATGGCCGGGGTGCCGCGCATCATGCAATCCATGTTCCGCACCCTGGCGCCGCGCCTGCCGCGCGGCCAGCCCGTGGTTTCGTCCAGCGTGCACGCCATGCCCATGCTCGAAGGCGCCATCGCCGAGGGGCTGGGCACGATCCAGGCCGATTTCCCGATGCTGGATCTCGGCAGCTATCCCTTCGAGCGCGATGGGCGGTACGGCGTCACCCTCGTCGCCAAGGGGGTGGACACCGCGGCGGTCGCCGCCGCGATCGCGCGGGTGCGGGGTCTGATTATCTCCGCAGGCTTTACGCCGATCGACGGCGAGCCGACGGAAGGCCGGTCATGACGCGGCGCGGCGCCGGGGTTTCGCGGCGCGTCCGGGCCTCGCGCGCCGGGGCGGGACCCCTCTCGTCGTCATCGGCGCGCCCTACCCAACCGCCCTGAGGCACCGCCCGCGTCAACCGGGCGGGCGCGATGCCAAACTTCCCCCAGGCCGGGCGTATCGGCGTTTTCTCCCGTATCACCGCGGTCCGCGCCTGCCGCACCCGGCCGGCGCGACCGCTCAGCAGCGCGGGTGACTGTTCGGGTCGATCCGCCGGCGCATCTCCGCCGAGATGCCGGCGAAGCCGATCAGAACCGCAAACGCCACCATGACACCTAGCGCGTTCACCGGGTGGGTCGTTGCCCAGGTCAGGGCTGTGCCGATCATGGTCACCACCTCCTGCGTTCCGAACCGCCCCCGCCCGTTCCGGGCCGTCGTCCGGAGTATTTGTGCGCCGCAACAAACCATCGAAAACCGCGGCTAAATTTGCGTTGCACAAACGGTTTCCGCGGTTTCGCGTAATATTATGTCGCGCTTCGATGGTTGGAAGTCAAGCGTTTCCGAGCCGCCGTGCCGGCCCGCCGCGCGTGCCGTCCCGCCGTCACGGATCGCGTGACTTGGCGCCGTTTTCGTGGTATTCTCAAATCGTTAGGGCAGGTTTTGCTGCCTTGGCCCCGGCATTTGGGCCCCTGCCCGTACTGGAATTCGGGCGTGGGCGTGCCCATTGTCCCCTACCATCGCGCGTCCCGTCCGCTTGCCGGGCGCGGTCTCGTCCGGGTGTCGCCGGACCGGCCGCGATCACTGTTCATTGAGGTGTCGTTCATGACCGATGCTGCCGCCGTAACCGCCCCCGCCGCGCCGGATGCCGCGCCCCGCCCTGACCCGCGGCGTAACCAGAGCCCCGATCGGCCGATGCTGATGCAGCGCCCGATAGCCAGGGCGGAGACCTTTGTCGAAGGGGATCACGTGGTCTACCCCACGCACGGCGTCGGCCGGGTGGAGCGTATCGCGACCGAGGAGATCGCCGGCCACAAGCTGGAACTGATCCACATCACGTTCGAGGAGAACCGCATGACACTGCGTGTGCCGGTCGCCAAGGCCCGCACCGCCGGCCTGCGCAAGCTCGCCAACCGCAAAACCTTCGACGAGGCGCTGGCGGTGCTCAAAGGCAGGGCCCGCATCAAGCGCACCATGTGGTCGCGCCGTGCCCAGGAATACGAGGCCAAAATCAATTCGGGCGATCCGCTGGCCATCGCCGAAGTGGTGCGCGATCTGCATCGTAACGCCGGCCAGCCCGACCAGAGCTTCTCGGAACGCCAAATCTATGAAGCCGCGATGGACCGGCTCGCCGCCGAACTCGCCGCGCTCGAACAGATCGACAAAGTGGCCGCGACCCAGAAACTGGCAACCTACCTGAAAACCCTGCCCGCCGCCTGACCTCGCCGGGCCGTCACGCGTCCCGGGCGGTCGCATCGGCTGGGCATGCACCGCGCGGGCGCGGTAGCGCCGGCATCGGCCGAACCGGCCGCCCTACCCGCAAGGCGGCCCCCCGCCGCTCCCGGAACTTCTCCGGGAACTTCTCCCGGAACGTCTCCCGGAACGTCTCCCGGGTCGGCGCGCGCAGCACTTCGCGCCGGTTCGGTCCGGGTCGACCCGGCCCGATCGCCCCGGTCGCATCCTGCGCGCCTCCCGCGACCGCGGCGTCACGCCTTCCACTTGATATTGCAGCCCATGCTGGCGGTTTGCTCGGGTTCGGGCAGTCTGCCGTCCAGCACCGCGTCCAGCGCCGCGCGTAACTCCGCGCCGGTCACCGCGACGGCGTTGCCCGGAGTAGCCCCGTCCATCCGACCCCGATAGACCAGCCGCATATCCGCGCCGAATACATAGAAATCCGGCGTGCAGGCGGCCTCATAGGCGCGCGCCACCGCCTGGCTCTCGTCATACAGGTAGGGAAATTCGAACCCGTGCGCGCGCGCGAACTCAGCCATTTTGTCCGGCGCGTCCTGCGGGTAACGGGCCACATCGTTCGCCGAGATCGCCACCACCCGCACCCCGTCCGCCAGATACTGGCGGCTCAGCGCCACGAATGCGTCGATCACATGCACCACGTAGGGGCAATGGTTGCAGATGAACGCCACCACCAGCGCCCGGGTCGGCGCGAAATCGTTCAGCCGCCAAACCCGCCCCGCCGGGTCCGGCAGCGCGAAATCGGGCGCCAGTGTGCCCAGCGGCAGCATTCTCGATTCGGTACGTGCCATGCCGGTCTCCGCTCAGTGTCCGGCATGATCGCCGGAGAAATCCGGCGCGCTCAGGCCCGAGGCTGCCAGTTGCGCCACCAGCGCCGCCTTCAACCGCTCCAACCCCGCCGCGTCACGCGCTTCCGCGCGCGCCACCAGCACCGCCTGGGTGTTCGAGGCGCGCAGCAGCCACCACCCATCCGGCGTGCTGACCCGCACGCCATCGATGTCCGAAAGCGTGGCGCCCGCCGCGCGCAGCCGCGCCGCCACGTCGCCGATCACCGCGAATTTCCGCGTATCGTCGCAATCGAAGCGTAGTTCCGGGGTATTCACCACGGGCGGCATCCGCCCGACCACGGCCGAGAGTTTCTCCGGCAGCCGGGCGACCACGCCCAGCATCCGCACCGCGGCATACAAGGCATCGTCGAACCCGTACCATTTGTCGGCAAAGAACACATGCCCCGACATTTCCGCCGCCAGCGGCGCCCCGGTTTCCGCCATCTTGGCCTTGATCAGGCTATGTCCGGTCTTCCACATCAAGGGCACGCCGCCGGCTTCCGCGATCTGGTCGAACAGCACCTGGCTCGCCTTGACATCCGAAATAATCGTCGCGCCCGGTCGGGTACGCAGAACATCGCGCGCCAGAATCGCCAGTATCTGGTCGCCGAACAAAATCCGCCCGCTGTCATCGACGACGCCGATCCGGTCGGCGTCACCATCGAAGGCAATACCGATATCCGCGCCGCGCGCCGCCACGGCATCGACCAGCGCGACCAGATTCTTGGGCACCGTGGGGTCGGGGTGGTGGTTCGGAAAACGCCCGTCGATATCGCCGAACAGCACGTGATGCGTCCCCGGCAGCCGGGTCACCAGGCGCGCCAGCACCTCGCCCGCGGCGCTGTTGCCATTATCCCAAACCACGTTCAGCGCCCGCGCGCCGCCATCCCAGTCCAGGGCCAGGCGGGCCACGTAATCGGCCGCCACATCCACCGCGCGCGCGCAGCCCTTGTCCGCCTTGCCCACCGCGCCCGCCGCCGCGCGCCGCCCGAGGTCCTGTATGGCCTGGCCAAAGAACGGCTTTTTCCCGAGCATCATCTTGAAGCCGTTGTAGTCGGGCGGGTTATGGCTGCCGGTCACCATCACCGCGCCATCGGTCGCAAGGGTCGTCGCGGCGAAATAGAGCATCGGCGTCGGACCGCGGCCCACCCGCAGCACTTCGGCGCCGTTCGCCATCAGCCCTTCCACCAGCGCCGCTTCCAGATCGGGTGAGGACAACCGCCCATCATACCCGACCGCGATTTTCGGCGCGCCGCCACACGCCTGCGCGACGATACTGCCGAATGTCCGCCCGATCGCATAGGCATCCGCCGCGTGCAGGGTTCTGCCGACGATGCCGCGAATATCGTATTCCCGCAGGCTGGTCGGGTCGAAGCTGTGGGAAAATCCCTGAGCGGTTTCGAACGCGTTCATGCCGTTTCCGATCCTTCCGTATACTGCTTCAGGAATTGCCGAACCGCCGGCGCGAGGTCGGGGCGCTTCAGCGCGAACGCGATCTGCGCTTCCAGGAAGCCCACCTTGTCGCCGCAATCGAAGCGTCGCCCCTCGAAGCGCAGGCCATGAAACGGCACCTCGCCGATGGTTTTCGCCATCGCGTCAGTGAGCTGCACCTCGTTACCGGCGCCGCGTTCGTGCTTCGCCAGATATTTCATCACATCCGCGGTCAGCACATAGCGCCCGATGATCGACAGATTGCTCGGCGCATCCTCGGGTCTGGGCTTTTCCACCAACCCCGTCACCTCCACCCGGCGACCGTCATCGTGCCCGACCTTCAGAATACCGTAGCGGCTGGTCTGTTCGCGCGGCACCTCGGTCACCGCCACCACCGACCCGCCGGTTTCCGCGTAAACCTCGGCCAGTTGCCGCGTGCACGGCGTTTCGGCCAGCACCAGATCATCCGGCAGCAGGATGGCGAACGGGTCCTCGCCAATGAAGGCGCGCGCGCACCAGATGGCGTGGCCGAGCCCCAGCGGCGTCTGCTGGCGCACCGTGTTCATGTTGCCCGGCGCCACGCTGATCGCGCTCAACATCTCCAACTCGCGCGTCTTGCCGCGCTCGCGCAAGACCTGTTCCAGCTCGTAGGCGACGTCGAAATGTTCCACCAGCGCCGTCTTGCCACGCCCCGTGATCATGCAGAATTGCTCGATCCCGGCCGCCCGTGCCTCCTCGACGGCGTATTGTATCAGCGGCTTGTCCACCACCGGCAGCATTTCCTTGGCCATCGCCTTGGTCGCCGGAATGAAGCGGGTGCCGAGGCCAGCCACCGGCAGCACAGCCTTGCGAAGGGGTTTGATTGCCAAGTTCCGTTCCTTGCTCGGGCGTGGGGTGGTGGTCCGGCCAGCCGGTCGGCCCGGCCGCAGGCCCTGAACGCGCACGCCCCGGTTGCGGGAAAGCGTGCCCTACCTGCCACGCGGCCCGGTATGGCGTAAAGCGCCGCCGGCCAATAAACCCGGCGTCAGGGCAGCGGCGGCATCGGCCGTTGCGGCATTCCCGCCTGGTCCAGGCTCGCCCGCACCATCCGCCGCCAGGCGGCGGCGAAGTCCATCACCCGGTTCAGGTATTGCCGCCGTGCCCGGTCGTGCCACACATGCCGCGCGCGCCAGGCGCTGCGCGTCGGGTCGGCGGTCGTGTCCGGCACAATTCCCGTCAGGTCCGGGTTGAGCCATACCCGTTCGATCAGCCGGTGGCGCGCGTCATCCTCGCCCAGGCTGAGCCCGATCGTCGTCGCGGGCAGGGCCACCCCGGCGGTGGTCAACAGTTTCGCGGTTTCGGCCAGTCCGTTCTTCGGGTCGGTCCAGGACGGGCCGGGCAGAAACACCAGGGTCAGGCAATCCTGGTCGCCATGCGGCTGAAACGTCTCGTGGCTGGCCGCCAGAATCTGCGCGTCGCGCCCGCGCTTCAGTCCGGCCAGGCAAATCGGGTTCGCCGGCCAGCCCCTCGCCGCGCCATGCCCGAGGGCGCTGCCGGCAATTTCCAGCACGGCATAAAATTTGCCGCCCAGCAGCCGCAGCAACACCAGGCGCGCCAGCGGCGGCAGGCCCGGCGCCACCGCCTTGTCCTCGGCCACCACCAGCCAGTGGCCGGCGGGCAGCGCCAGGTCCCGGCGCAAAAACCGCACCTGCTCCGTCACCGAACTGCCTAGCGCGGGCATGGTCCCGGTATCGGAGTTCGCGAGCGCCGGCATCGGCCCGGCGCCCGCCGTCGCTTGCCCTGACGCGGCGGGGGCCAGGCCGGCGGGCGCCATGGCGGGGGGCGGCGCGCAGCGGCACAGAACCAGCCCGAGCCCCAGCGCCGCCAGCCTGCCCCGCATCTCAGTCCGTGACCGCGGGGTGAACCTCATCCAGGCGCCGATAATCGATCGTCACCCGCCCATCCGGCCCTTCGAACACGATATCCTCGAAACGATGGTCGATCAGCACATCGTCGCTGTCATAGAGTTGCCGCGCGCTGACGCTCGAGGCCGAGGTGCCGTCCAGCCCCGTCATCACCGCCATGATGCCGATTTCTCCGGGCACCAGCGCCGCCCAGTCCAGCCCGTATAACGGGCTCGACGCATCGATGCGATGCATCACCGTCCAGCTCAAAAAGAATATCGGGTTCATGTCCCTGACCGTCGGCAGGGCGATCAGCCGCCGCATCGCGCTGCCCTCCCGGGTGACTTCGTAGCGCAGCAGGGTCAGGTTGATGCGCGCCTCGTAGATCTGGTTGGCGCGGATATTCGCCAGCCGGAACATCAGGGTCGGCACGCCGTCGAAATTCGTGATCACGGCGTTGCGGCTGAACCGCACCCGCGCCTGGGGGCGCGCGAATTTCACGATGATGAGCCCCGTCGCCAGGGGCAGCAGCAACTGGGAAAGCAGTATCTCCGCGGTCACCACCCAGTGCGCGTACGGCGTCACCGGGTGCTCCACGCCGAAGCCCACCGTCGCCAGGGTCTCGAAGCTGAAAAAGAAATCCTCGAGCCAGTTCCCCGCATGCGCCTCCGCGATGCTGCCGGGCTGGAGCCAATAGAGGGTCGCGAACATCGCGTTCAGGCTCAGGTAGAACGCCACCAGCATGGGCATGAACACGCGCCATGGCTGCACCAGCACGAAATGATAGCCATCGCGCCAGCGATCGCGCGGCCTGCCCAGCCGGCGCAGGGAAAGCTCGCCCCGTCCGACCCGGCCAATCAACAGCGGTGGCGGTTTTGCCATCAGGGCCGGGTCGCCGGGCGCGGGGTCAAGGCAGCAACACCATCACGCTGGCCTGTGCGGCAATGCCCTCGCCGCGGCCGGTGAAGCCCAGCCGCTCGGTCGTCGTCGCCTTCACCGAAACCCGCGCCGCGTCCACCCCGAGCAGCGCCGCCACCCGGGCAATCATCGCCGGCGCGTGCGGGGTGATTTTCGGCTGCTCGCAAATCAGGGTGATGTCCGCATTGGCCAGCTCACCGCCGCGGGCGGCGATGCGTCCGGCGGCATGGCGCACGAAGGCGGCGCTATCGGCGTCGCGCCACGCCGCCTCGGAGGGGGGAAAATGCCGCCCGATATCGCCTTCCGCCAGCGCGCCATAAATCGCATCACACAGGGCGTGCAGCCCCACATCCGCATCCGAATGGCCGGCCAGACCCAGCGCGTGCGGCACGTTCACCCCGCACAGGATCAACGCCCGGTCGGGGGCGAAGGCGTGCACGTCGAAACCCTGTCCCACCCGCGGACCAAGCATCATGCGCGCCATCCGGGTCAGGTCCTCCTGAAAGGTGATCTTCACATTCGCCTCCGCCCCCGGCACCAGCACCAATGCGTGTCCCGCCGCTTCCATGACCGCGGCATCATCGGTCGCATCCCACCCCGAGGCCGCGCGATGCGCGGCCAGGAATGGCGCGAAGTGAAACCCCTGCGGCGTCTGCGCGCGGAACAATTCCGCGCGCGGCACCGTCGCCACGATCCGCCCATCGGTGTCGGCCCGCTTCAGCGTGTCGGAAACCGGCAGGGCCGGAATCGCCCCGTCATGGTCGGTCAGCGCCGTAAGCACCGCGTCGATCAAGGCGTCCGGCACGCAGGGGCGCGCCGCGTCATGCACCAGCACGTAATCGGGCGGGTCGGCGGCCAGGGCCTCGAGCCCGGCCAGCACGCTGGCCTGTCTCGTGGCGCCGCCCGCCACGGGCGCCAGATGCGCAACCCCGTCCAGCGCCGCGGCAATCGCCGCCGCGTCGCCCACGGGCTGTAGCGTTATGCCACGCGCAACGAAGCAGGCCGCCGCCCGGCGCATGACCGGCTGCCCCGCCAGGGTCAGAAACTGTTTCGCGGTTTCCCCGCCGAACCTTCGGCCGTTGCCCGCTGCCACCAGAACACACGCCACTCGCATGTTCGGCCCAATGGCACAGCCGGCCGCCCGCGGAAAGGTGCCGCGCCATGCCGCCTGGCCCGGTGCCCCGAGCCGCGGCCCAAGCCGCAGCCCAGGCCGCGCTGCGCACCGGGCCAACCGCCATGCGGCGCGGCCGTTGGCCGCCGCGTGTCAGTCCATTTTATGCAGCGCGCACAGCTTGTTGCCATCGGGGTCGCGCAGATAAGCCAGATAGAGCGTGCCAAATCCGCCCGTCCGCACTCCAGGCGGATCCTCGATCGCGGTGCCGCCATGCGCCACGCCCGCCGCGTGCCACGCATCGGCTTCCGCCGGATTGTTCATCGTAAACCCGATCGTCATGCCGTTACCCGGGGTCGCCGCTTCGCCATTGATCGGCTTGGTGACGATGAAAAAGCTGCCGCGGTGCACATAAACCACCCGGCCCTTGGCATCGTAGCTGCCCGGGGCGCCGCCCAGCGCGCCGAACACCGCGTCGTAGAACGTCTTGGAGCGGGCAATGTCGTTGCTGCCGACCATCAGATGCGTGAACAAACGGTCTCTCCTGTGATTATCCATCCCGCCGGCCGGCGCCGGCACGCGGTGCATATGGGGGCGGGTCGCCGATGTCGACAGCGTGGCGCGCGGTAACAATCGGGCCGATTGCACCAGAGTGGCGCTGGCCCTACACATGCCCAAATCATGGGCAGCAGCAAAGCCACACCGGAACCGCCCCTGTATCCGCTCGCGCCGATCTCGTTGGGCCGCGTCACGATCGCGGTGCCGGTCATCCTGGCGCCGATGTCCGGTGTCACCGATCTGCCGTTCCGTGCCCTCGCCCGCCGTCTTGGCGCGGGTCTGCTGATCAGCGAAATGATCGCCTCCTGGGCGATGTTGCGCGAAAACCCAACCACCGCGCGCATGGCCGAAACCGCGCCCGGCGGCGTCAACTCGGTCCAGCTTGCCGGCTGCGACCCCGATGCCATGGCCGAGGCCGCGCGCCGCGCCGAGGCCGGAGGCGCCGACCTGATCGACATCAATTTCGGCTGCCCGGTCAAAAAAGTGGCACTCGGCCAGGCT
>JAJXVA010000273.1 GCA_021782435.1 Pseudomonadota bacterium | reverse complement strand
GCCAGCCGTCGGAACAACAGGTCCATCACCGCCGCGCCGGTCACCTGGTCGAGATTGCCGGTCGGCTCGTCGGCCATCAGCAGGTCCGGGCGCGGGGCGAAGGCGCGGGCCAGGGCCACGCGCTGCTGCTCGCCGCCGGAAAGCTGGCCGGGCAGATGGGTCAGGCGGTGGCCGAGCCCGACCTCGGCCAGGGCTTCCCGCGCCAGCGCCATGGCATCGCGCCGGCCGGCCAGTTCCAGCGGCACCGCCACGTTCTCGAGCGCGGTCATCGAGGGGATGAGATGGAAGGCCTGGAACACGATGCCGATATGCCGCCGCCGCAGCCGCGCCAGCGCGTCCTGGCCGAGCCCGCGCATGTCCTGGCCGAGCAGGCTCAGCGCGCCGCCGGTGGCGGGTTCGAGCCCGGCCAGCACCATCAGCAGGCTGGTTTTGCCCGAGCCCGAGGCGCCGACGACGCTGACCGTTTCGTGCCGGGCGAGGGTGAGATCGACGCCGCGGAGAATCTTGACCGGACCGGCCGGGGATTGCAGCGTGAGGGTGAGGGCGCTCGCCGCGATCAGCGCGGGCGCTGATACCTGGGCTGGGGGCGCGGGCGGGGGCATGAGGACATCCATGACGCAGCCATATGGGCGCGGCGCGGGCCGGGCAAAGCGGGGGGTGGCGATCGGGCTGGCCTGCCTCGTGGGTCTGGCGGCGCCGGCGGCCCGCGCCGAGGGGGCGCGAACCCTGCTGGTGCTGGGCGATTCGCTCGCGGCCGGCTACGGCCTGCCGCAGCCGCAGGGGTTCCAGGCCCGGTTGCGCGCGGCCCTGGCGAAGGCCGGGTGGACGGTGACGATGCTCGACGGGGCGGTGCCTGGCGATACCAGCGCGGGTGGGCGGGCGCGGCTCGCGTGGCTGCTGGGCGGCGCCAAACCCGATGCCGCGATCGTCGAGCTCGGGGCCAATGACGGGTTGCGCGGCCTGAGCGTCGCGGCGATGCAGGCCAATCTGGCGGCCATCCTCGATACGCTGGCGGCGCGGCGGATTCCGGTGGTGCTGGCCGGCATGTACCCGCCGCCCAATCTCGGTCCCGACTACACCAAGGCCTTCCGGGCGGCGTTTGGCGCCCTGGCCCGCCGCCCTGGCGTGGTCTATGAGGATTTCTTTCTGGCCGGCGTCGCCGCCCACCCCGCGTTGCTGCAGGCGGACGGGCTGCATCCCAATGCCGCCGGCGAGCGCGTGGTGGTGGCGGATATCCTGCCGCTGGTGACGCGGGTGCTGGGCGAGGCCGGTGGCTCGGACGGGCTTCGCGGCCGGGCCGCCACGCCATGATCCTGGGGGGAATGCGGGATGTTGCGCCTGTTCGTCGGGCTGGATCTGCCATGGGGGTTGAAGGCGCGCCTGGCCACCCTGGCTGGCGGCCTGCCGGGCGCGCGCTGGGTGGCGGCGGAGTCGCTGCATCTGACGCTGCGCTTCATCGGCGACGCGGCCCCGCACCAGGCCGATGAGATCGACCATGCCCTGGCCGGGGTGCAGGCGCGCGGCTTCCGCCTGCGGCTGCAGGGGCTGGGCCTGCACCACCGCAACGGGCGCCCGACCACGCTCTGGACCGGGGCCGAGCGCACGCCGCCGCTGGCGCATTTGCAGGCCAAGGTCGAGACCGCGCTGCAACGCGCCGGCCTGCCCGCCGAGCGGCGGCGGTTCGCGCCGCACGTGACGCTGGCGCGGCTCGACCCTGGCATCAGCGAGGCGCGGCTGGTGGCCTATCTCCAGGCCCACAACCTCTACCTGGCCGAGGCGGCCGAGATCGACCATTTCGTGCTGTTCAGCTCGCTGCGCGGCAAGGAACGGGCGGTCTATACCGGCGAGGTTCTCTACCCGCTGGCGCCGGCGCCAGCGGCCCCGGACCGGGCGGCGCCGTCGTGAGCGGAGGCCACGTTTTCCCGCGCCGGGTTTTGCGCTAAAGCGCGGGGCGGCGGCTCCGCGCGAAGGATACCCGATGACCCGACCCTGGCTGATCCGACCTGGGCTGACCCGACCTGGGCTGACCCGACCTGGGCTGACCCGACCTGGGCTGACCCGACCCTGGCTGATGATGGCAGCGATGCTGGTGGCCGGCGCCCCGGCCATGGCGCAGGTGGCGGCCCCGCCCCGGCTCGCGAACCTCAATATCGCCGGCACCCCGATGCTGACGCTGTCGTCGCATTCCGAGATCACGATCGTGAACCCCTACATGATCGCGCCCGACAAGACGGGCGATCAGCCGGCCTATGTGACGATCGTCAATGACGGCGGCGAGGACCAGTTGACCGGCGTTTCCTGCGCCGAGGCGCAGGGCACGACGATCAGCGAAACCAATCCGCGCAAGCGCAGATATCCGGGCCTCGCGCCGATGGGCACGAACCATCTGCCGATCCTGATCAGCGTCGATGTGCCGGCGCACGGGCGGGTGACGCTCGCGCCCGGCGGGTTGCACTTCGTGTTGCAGGACCTGGCCTTCGTGCCGCGGCCGGGCCAGAGTTTCGGCTGCGCGCTGGATTTCCGCAATTTCGGCCGGATCGATTTCAACCTGCCGGTGGTGGCGCGCGACGCGGTTCCGAAATCCTGACCCGCTGCCCCTTGGGGACCGGCTGGCCCGCGCGGCGCTGCGGG
>JAJXVA010000057.1 GCA_021782435.1 Pseudomonadota bacterium | reverse complement strand
TCCGATCTCTGCAGGGGCGGTTCCCGCCCGGCATGCGCCTGAAGGAGGAGGAGCTGACCGCGCTGTGCGGCCTTTCCCGCACGCCCGTGCGCGAGGCGTTGCGCCGGCTTTCGATCGAGGGCCTGGTGTTCTCGAGCCCGCATCACGGTTCGCAGGTCGCGCGCATGAGCGAGGCGGAGCTGGCGGAAATCTATGCGCTGCGGGCCATGCTGGAGGCGCATGCCGCCGGCCGCGCGGCCGAGCGGATAACCCCGGCCCAGCTCATCCGGCTGCGGGTTCTGGCGGCCGAGATGGAGGCGGTGATCGGTGAGGGGCGCAGCGGGGATGAGCTCAATGCCCGCTTCACCCCGGCCAATTCGGAATTTCATCAGATCATCATCGAGGCCGCCGACAGCCCGCGCCTGGCCACCATGGGCAGCCTGGTGGTGGAGACGCCGCTGATTTTTCGCACGCTCGCCCGCTATTCCCGCGAAGAGCTGCAGCGATCGATGAATCATCATCGGGAATTGATCGCGGCCCTGGAGAAGCGCGACGCCGATTGGGCGCGATCGGTGATGCGCAGCCACATCCTGGCGGCGGCGCACGCGGTGGTGCGACCCGATGCCGATCCGTGAGTGTTATCGCTCGAGCGTGATCAGCTCGTACCAGGTCTGCATATAGCCGCCGACCCCGCCTTGCAGCATCACCGCGTCGGCATCGTTGGTAACCCAGACATCGTAGGGCGGGTGCTGGCCGGCCATGCCGCTATCGCCTTCGTCGAGAAACTGGAAATGGCGCGCATCGAAGGTGCCGGCGGCGACGGTGACGCGCTCCTCGCCCAGGTAGAGTGCGTCGATATCGACCTTGGCGAGCATGGGCGGGGTGGCGCCGCGATGGTCGGGCGATGGCACGTAGCAATGGACCTTGCGGCGCTGGCCGGGTTGCCAGGCGAGGGTTGCCAGCATGAACCCGTCGGCGACCACGGGATGGGTGCCGAAACCGTCGATCGGGGTTGCCAGCGTGACGCGCTGCGAGAGGCGCCCGATGCCGGGGCCATAGGATTCGCATTCGATGAAATCGTCGCCGAAGCGAAACCAGCCCGAGCCCATGAAGGCATCGCCGACCATGAGGCGGATGGTGCAATCCATGGGACGGCGGCGCGCGTCGAGCGCATAGACGACATCGCGCATGACGGTGGGGGCGGGCTCCTCGATTTCGCAATGCGCGCGCAGCACGACCTCGCCGCCGCTATGGTGGGTGAATAAAAACCGCTCATGGCCGCGTTCGGCGCCGAAGCGCTCGGGCTTGCGCGAGGTGTAGCGGATCAGCCCGGCCACGTTGCGAGACGTCATGGGTACCTCCACGGCCGGGGCGAACCCCGGGTTTGGAAAACGAGGGCGGATGCATCCGCGGTCCAACCGAACCGACCCTGCGTCATCGGTGGTTCGGGTAGGGAAACATCTTGCAGGGACGGGCGGTTGGGTTCAACCTGCGAATTGATATAGGGATAGATCATTTGGGAAAGGACCCGGCGATGGACGGATCAGCGGCGCCAACGCGCGGTGCCGATTACGACGGGCCGCCGGACTACCGGGCGGTGGGGCGGCACGGCATGTTTCCCGAGACGACGCATGACGAGATCGAGCGGCTGAACCTGCTGGCCCATATGAACCGGCATCTGGCGACGCGGGTGATGCCGCATGTGAAAACCGCCTGGGAAGCGCGGGTGGCGCCGGCGCTGGCGCGCAAACTGGGGCGCGCGGCGCAGAACCGCCACGAGGTGCGCGCGGCCCTGGCCGAGGATCCGTATTACCAGGCCTGGTCGGCGTTGCGGCGCATGACCATGGAGCAGCGCCAACAGGCGGGACGATGGACCACGCTGCGCCAGGCGGAGGCGCTGGCGGCAAGGGCGGCGCGGCTGGCGGGCGATGGCGACCGGCTGACGCTGGACCCCAAGCTCGTGGTTCCGCGCTATGTGTCGGCGGTGGATCATCACTGCATGCCGGGCAGTTACCACAGCGAGGCATTTCCCGGCGACGTCGCCAACGCCGCCAATTACGACCACGGCATTTTCGCCACCACCGGCGGCGGGCTGGGGTGCTATTCGGATGGCGCCGGACAGGCGGTGGTGGCCTGGGTGCGGCGGCAGCTGCCTGGGTTCCGGCCAGAGAGAATTCTGGAAATCGGTGCGACGGTCGGGCACAGCCTGTTGCCGATAGCCGAGGCTTTCCCCGATGCCGAGGTGGTGGGGGTGGATGTGGGTGCGCCGGTGCTGCGCTATGCGGCGGCGCGGGCGCGGGCGATGGGGGTCGACAATGTGCGCTTCGTGCAGGCCGATGGCGTCGACCTCGGGCAATTCGCCGATGCCAGCTTCGACTGGGTGCAGACCACGATGTTCCTGCACGAACTCTCGCTAGCGAGCCTGAAGGCGATTTTCGCCGAAACCCACCGGCTGCTGCGCCCGGGTGGCATGGTGCTGCATGTGGAACAGCCGCAATACACCGCCGCCATGCCTTTGTTCGAGCAGGCGATGCGGGATTGGGATGCGTTCAACAACAATGAGCCGTTCTGGAGCCGTATGCACGAGCTGGATATGGATGGCTTCCTGGTGGCGGCGGGGTTCGACCGCGCCGATCTCATTCATGGCGGCGTGACCGCGGTCGTGGATCGCGCCGTATTTCCTGACCAGGCCGAGGATTCCGGCGAGGATTACGGACGCAAGGCGGCCTGGCACGTCATTGGCGCGCGCCGGGGGGCACGTGCATGAGTATCGCGGCAGCCCTGGCAGGCGCTTCGGCCAAACCCGCCGGCAAGCGCCCGTATTTTCTCGACCCGGCGCTCGAGCGCACCACGGCCATCGTGATGGCGCTGGTGCAGGAACTGGCGGTGGCGCGGCAACGGGTGGATACGCTGGAGCGATTGCTCGAGCAGAAGGGGGTGTTGCGCCGCGAGGAAATCGAGACGTTTTCGCCCGACGCGGCGCAGGCGGCGGAGCGGGGATTGTGGACGCAGGAATATCTCTGCCGCGTGCTGCGTATTCTGCAACAGGAGGCGGAGGCGATCGGCGTGCCGAACGATGTGTATTCCGAGGATCTGGCACGCGAGATCGGGGCATGAGGCTGTTGCGCGCGGCAACGCTGGTGACGCCCGACCCCGAGGCGGCGGCGGCCCGCTATGGCACCTGGTTTGATTACACCATCGCCGAGCGCGGGGTGGTGGACCCGGCCCTCGCGGCCGCGTGGCAGGCGCCGGCCAGCGCCGGACGACGCTTCGTGGTGTGTCAGCCGGCCTCCGGGGCCGAGATTTTTCTGCGCTTCGTGGAGGGACCGCTTGTTGCCGGGTATCGGCCGCTGCGTAGCTTCGGCTGGGCCGCGATCGAGCTATGTGTGCAGGATGTGCTGGCGGTGGCGGCCCGATTGCAGAATTCCCCCTTTGAGATCATCGGGCCGCCGCGCCGCATCGATGGGCTGCCGACGATTTTCCCGATGCAGGTCAAAGGAGCGGATGGCGAGATCGTCTATCTGACCCAGATCGATGGTGATCTGCCCGAATACACCCTGCCGCGGGCGCGGACGCTGATCGATCATTTGTTCATTCTGGTGCTGGGCTGCTCGGATCTGGCCAGTTCGGGCGCCTGGCTCGAACGTGTGGGCGGGCTGCGCCAGGGACGCAGCCTCGACCTGGTTTATACCATGATCTCGCAGGCCTACGATCTGCCCGAGGACCAGTTGCATACGATTGCGACCCTGACCCATGAGCGGGATGTGTTTCTGGAGATCGACCAATATCCCGCGCAGGCCACGGCGCGGCCGTCCGAACCGGGGGCGCTGGTGCCCGGCATCGCGCTGGGGTCGCTGTGCTCGCCTGACCTCGACGCCGTGGCTGGCCCGTGGCTGGCGCCGCCCGCGGTCCGCGACGGGGTGGTGTATGGCGGCCGGCGCGCCGGCGTGGTGCGCGGACCGGATGGGGTGCTGCTCGAGTTGATCGAAGCCTGATGCCAGTGGCCAATGGGGCTTACGCCCACAGCGCCGGGGGCGATCGGCATCGCGCGCCGGGTTGGCGGGCGGGCTCGCGCCAGATGAAGACACATACCAACGGGCATGGGCGATGGAAGTTGGTATGAGGCCTCAGATGCTGGCGGCGTCGACGACTTCGGCGGTGGTCGCGAACCAGGTGCCTGGCGTGGCCACCAGCCGCGCCAGCAGACGCTCGAACGCGGCCATGCGATACGGCAGGCCCATGATGTAGGGGGTCAGGTGCAGGGGCAGCATGCGGCCGCCGAACCGCTCGGCCTCGGCGTCGAGCCAGGCATGGGCATCCTCGATCTGCTGGACGTAGCTGTCGATCGTGTGATGCTGGGTGACCAGGATCTGGCGGTCGGACAGTTCATGGTTGATCGGCAAGCTGACGATCGGGCCGGCCTCGGTGTGGAACGTATAGGGCAGTTCGTCATTGACCCAGTCGGTCATGTAGTCGAGACCGGCCGCGCGCAGCAGCTTCGGCGTGGTCCAGCTTTGCGAGCGCGCGACCGAGTGCCAGCCGCGCGGCCGCCGGCCGGAAACCTCGGTGAGTGCCGCGAGCGAGGCGGCGATGATCGCGCGCTCCTCCGCCTCGGGGATGTCGCCGGCGATGACCGCGTTCATGTCGGTGGCATGGGCGACGATTTCGTGCCCGGCCGAGATAATATCTCGGATCACGGACGGATAGCGTTCGGCGATCGCGCCATTGGTGGCGATCGTCGCGCGCACCCCGGCCCTGGCGAAGGCGTCGAGCAGGCGATAGAACCCGACGCGGGTGCCATATTCCCGTGCGGTATAGTTTCGATAGTCGGGGTAGGTGGTCTGCATATGGCCCGGTGCGCGGAACGGCGTGTCGTTGGGTATGATCGGAAACCATTCGAGGCTGACGAACAGCGTGACCGCGACGCGCTGGCCGCCCGGCCAGGTAACCGGCGCGGCGGCGAACAGGTTGCGCCAGGCATAGGCGTCGTGGTCCATGCCATGGCGCCGGTGCGGATAGTCGAGATAGCCGGGATCGAGCGTCATGGCCGCGACCCCGCCCGATAGCGCGCCGCCTCGGCCGCGACCGCGGCGTAATCCTGGGCGAGGAAATGCTCGGCGATGTCACCGGAGCGGGTGATCCAGGCGCGCCCGTCGGCGGCGATGTGGCGCAGCACGGATGCGAAAGCGCCGATGCGGTGCGGCTGGCCGATGAGATAGGCGTGCAGCGGAATGCACATCACGGTGCCCGAGGTCTGACCTTCCTCGGCCAGGCGCTCGAACTGGCGGATGAGTGTCTCGGCATAATCGCGCGGGCCCATGTTGTAGACGAAAAACCCGTAATGGTCGTTGACTTCCAGGCTGTAGGGCAGGGAGATCAGCCGTCCGTTGCGCACATGGACCGGCGCCGGCTGGTCGTCGTGATAGAGATCGCAGGTATAGGTCAGGCCGTATTCGGCGATCAGATCGAGGGTGCGCGGCGTGTGGGTCAGCGCCGGGGCGAGCCAGCCCTTGATCCGCTGGCCGGTCGCGGCCTCGATCGTGCGGATCGCATCCTCGATGATGGCGCGTTCCTGCGCCTCGTCCATGCCATAACTGTAGCGGGTGTTGTAGATGCCGTGGCTGAAGAATTCCCAGCCCAGCGCATTGGCGTGGGCGACGATTTCGGGGTGGTGCTGGCACATGGCGACCGAGAGCGAGACCGAGCCGGGAAATCCGTGCCGCGCCATGATGTCCGCGAGGCGGAAATGCCCGACCCGGTTGCCGTAATCCCGGTGCCCGTAGCCGACGATATCGGGGTGCGGGCGCGACCAGGCTTTGCGGTGCGGGTTGGCTGGCGGATCGAGTTCATAGAACTCGATATTCGGCGATACCCAGACGGCGACCGATTTGCCGTCCGGCCAGCGGATCGGGTGGCGGTTTCGCCAGGGGCGGAAATCATAAAGGCCCGGGTCGGGCGCGTCCTGGCGCATCATACCCCGTCCAGCCAGTCGAGCACGCGCTGCACCGGCACCACATCGGCGTATTTCAGTTGCAGGTCGGTGAGGCTGGCGAAATGATAGCTTTCGTGTTTGTCGGCGGTGGTCTCGATCGGCACGATGGTGCGGTAGCCGTGGCTGAGCGCATCGACCGCGGTTGCGCGCACGCAGCCCGAGGTGGAGCCGCCGGTGACCACCACCGTATCGACCTTGTGCCAGACGAGGTAGCTGGCCAGCGGCGTTTCGAAAAACGCCGAGGGCATGCGCTTGACGTAAATCGCATCATGCGCGGGGTCGATGTCGCAGCGATCATCGAAGGCGTGGCGGCGGCTCGCGATTTTGATGTTCTGGAGCGAATCCGGCGTGTTCGTGCGGGTGCCCCATACGCCGGCATCGCCCCCATCGTCGCGGTAGCCGACATGGGTCCAGATCACCGGCATGCCGCGCGCCCGCGCCCGCCGGTTGATGGCGTTGACGTGGTCGATCTGGCTTGGATCGGTTTCATAGGCGGTCGCGAATTCCTCGATACGGGTGTAGGCGTTCTGGAAGTCGACGTTGACGATGGCGAGTTTCGCGCCGAAGCCGAAGCGCGCGCGGGTGGGGGCTGCCATCAGCGCCTCGAAGATCTGCCGGGCGGTGCGGTCGTCGGAAACCATTCTCGTGCCGCGTGTCATCGTCGCCCCTCCTGGGCGGTTGGCGGGCGCCGGTCCGGATCGCCACGATGGCGGTCACCCCGACGGCTCGCCTTGCATTATTGATATAATCCTATAACAATTGATCGCGGATTGTCGAGCCCGCCGACCCTGATCCGGAGGACGGATGCCACAGGATAGCCTGCCGCTTTCCGGCCTGACCGTGATCGAGGTCACGCATATGGTGATGGGCCCCTCGATGGGGTTGATTCTGGCCGATCTCGGGGCCGATGTGATCAGGATCGAGCCGCCGGAGGGTGACCCCACGCGCCGGCTGGTGGGCTCCGGCGCGGGGTATTTCCCGATGTTCAACCGCAACAAGCGCTCGATCTGCCTCGACCTCAAGCGCCCCGAGGGGGTGGCGCTGGCGCGGCGGCTGGTGGCGCGCGCCGATATTCTGATCGAGAATTTCAAGCCGGGAACCCTGACCCGGCTCGGGCTTGGCCATGACGCCATGCGGGCGGCCAATCCGCGCCTGATCTATTGCGCCGCCAAGGGGTTTCTCAGCGGACCCTATCAAGAGCGAACCGCGCTCGACGAGGTGGCGCAGATGATGGGGGGGCTGGCCTACATGACCGGTCCGCCCGGCCAGCCGCTGCGCGCCGGGGCCTCGGTGATCGACATCGCGGGCGGCATGTTCGGTGTGGTCGCGATACTGGCGCTGCTGGAACGACGGCATCGAACCGGACGGGGCGGTTTGGCGACCTGCGCCCTGTTCGAGACCACCGCTTTCCTGGTGGGTCAGCACATGGCGCAGATGGCCGTGACCGGCGAAGCCGCGCGGCCGATGCCGGTGCGCCGGCCGGCCTGGGCGATTTATGACGTGTTCGAAACCCGGCTGGCCGACGAGCCGCTGTTCGTGGCCGTGGTCAGCGACGCGCAATGGCGCGCTTTCTGCGCGGTGTTCGGGCCGCACACGCTGGGTGCCGACCCGACCCTTGCCAGCAACACCCAGCGGGTGGCGGCCCGCGAGACGTTATTGCCCGAGATCCGGGCTTTGTTCAGGACCTGGCACCGGGCGGCCCTGATCGAAACACTGGAACGCATCGGCCTGCCCTTCGCGCCGATCGCGCGGCCCGAGGACCTGTTCGAGGACGCGCATCTGAACGCGGCCGGCGGGCTGCTCGAGGTTGCGCTGCCCGGGGGGACGACGACGCGCCTGCCCGCCCTGCCGGTCGAAATCGACGGCAGCCGGCTGGGGTTGCGGCGGGACGTTCCCGCGGCCGGGCGCGATGGCGCCGATATATTGCGTGACCTCGGCCTGTCCGAAAGCGAGATCGCGGGGTTGGGGTCCGTCGGTGCCTGAGGCCTCACCCGGTTTGCGGGTGGGCGGCTCCGGTCAGATCGACGCTCAGGCGATAGCGATCGGCGCGATAATGCGCGATCGTGAGCATCAGCGGCGCGCCCTGCGCATCGAGGACGTGGCGCTCGATGCGCAGGACCGGCGCGCGCGGCTCCAACCCGAGCGCGGCGGCAAGGTCGGGATCGGCGGACAGGGCCGATATGGTCTGACGTCCGCTGCCGATCCGCGCGCCGGACGTGCGCAGCAGTTCGAGGATCGGTGTGCGGGTCAGTGCCCGCCGGGTGAGCACGGGCGCGAGCGCGGCGGCGGTGAAGCTGACGATCCGCCCGAGCGGCAGGCGATCCTGCAGCCGGATACGCACGGCGCGCAGCACAACCTGGCCGGGCTCGATGCGCAGCGCGTCGGCCACCGCCTCATCCGCCGCGACGAGATCGAGTTCGCTCACCCGAACCTCGGTGTTGCGCCCGAACGCCAGCAGCGACTCGAGCGCCTGGTCGATATTCGCTTCGATCGGGGGCGGGGCCGCCTGGTAGGTGACGCGCGTGCCGACGCGGCGGCGGCGCGCGACGAGGTTATGCTCGGCAAGCTCATCCAGCGCCCGCTTCGCCGTGATCCGCGAGACGCCGAATTGCGCGGCCAGCGCATGTTCCGTCGGCACCGTCGCCCCGTCTGGCCTGGCGCCGGAGAGGATCTCGTCGCGCAAAGCCAGGAACAACTGGTGGTAGAGCGGCACCGCGTCCTGTCGCCTGAGTTTGGTCATCGCCCTCGCCTGACTCGCCCATGCTGCGGGCCTCATCATTTTGTTTCAATCCTATAGCAAAACCCGACCCATACACAGCAAGGAATAGCCCCCGAATTGGGACGCACATTGTTCGCAAAGATCTGGGACCAGCACCGTATCATGGATCTCGGCGACGGGACCGAGCTGGTGCTGATCGACCGTATCCTGCTGCACGAGCGCACGGGCGGCGTCGCGCTGCAAAGCCTCGAGGTGGCGGGGCGCCGCGTGAACGACCCCTCACAGGTCTTTGCCACGATGGACCATGTGGTGGATACGCGTCCGGGCCGGACCGACGCGACCCTCATGCCCACGGGATCAGCGTTCATCGCCGCCACCCGGCGCGCGGCGCGGGCGGCCGGTATCCGCCTGTTCGATCTCGAGGATCCGGGCCAGGGGATCGTCCATGTCATCTCGCCGGAACAGGCGATCATGCTGCCGGGCCTGACCCTGGTCTGCCCCGACAGCCATACGTGCAGCCAGGGCGCGCTGGGTGGCCTCGCCTGGGGTATCGGCTCGACCGAGGCGGAGCACGCGCTCGCGACCTCCAGCCTCAGGGTGCGCAAGCCCGCGACGATGCGGATCACGGTTTCGGGGCGGCTGCCCGAAGGCAGCACGGCGAAGGATCTGGCGCTGCACGTGCTGGCCCGTATCGGCGCGGCGGGGGCGGGCGGCGCGGTGATCGAATATACGGGTGAGGCGGTGCGGGCGCTGGACGTGGAGGCCAGGCTGACCTTGTGCAACATGGCGACCGAGGCCGGGGCGTTTTCCGCGCTGATCGCGCCGGATGACACGGTGTTCGCCTACCTGGCTGGCCGGGCTTTCGCGCCCAAGGGCGAGCTCTGGGCGGCGGCCGTGCGCGCCTGGCGCAGCCTCGCCAGCGATCCGGACGCGCGCTTCGATACGGAGCTGAGCTTCGATGCGGCGGAGGTCGCGCCGATGGTGAGCTGGGGTACGAGCCCGCAGCACAGCGTGCCCCTGGGCCACGAGGTGCCGAGCCTCGCGCAAGCGCCGCATGACACGGCGGACAGCCATCGCCGCGCGCTCGACTATATGGGGCTGCACGGCGGGGCGGCGCTCGAGGGTCTGCCGATCGATGCCGCCTTCATTGGCTCGTGCACCAATAGTCGCCTGTCGGACCTGCGGCGCGCCGCCGCCGTTCTCGCGGGGCGCCACGTGGCGGCGGGTGTGCGCGCGATTTGCGTTCCCGGATCGAGCCGGGTGAAAGCCGAGGCCGAGGCCGAGGGGATAGACCGTGTTTTCATCGCGGCCGGGTTCGAATGGCGCGAATCCGGCTGCTCGATGTGCTTTTTTGCCGGCGGTGAGAGTTTCGCGGCCGGGCAGCGCGTCATTTCCTCGACCAACCGGAATTTCGAGAGCCGGCAGGGCGCGGGCGTGCGCACCCATCTCGCCTCCCCCGAAACGGTCGCGGCATCCGCCATACTGGGCCGCATCGCCGCGCCGCGCCGGCTGGCCCCGCCGCCATGACGCCCTTCACCACCCTGACCGCCATCGCGGCCCCGCTGCTGCGCGACAATATCGATACCGACGCGATCATTCCCTCACGCGAGATCACGACCACCGCCAAGACCGGGCTGGCCGATGGCCTGTTCGCGGGCTGGCGCTACACCCGCATCGGCGGGCGCGAACCCGTGGCCGGTTTCGTGCTCAATGATCCGGTGTTTCGCGGGGCGCGCATTTTGCTGACCGGCGCCAATTTCGGCTGCGGCTCCAGCCGCGAACATGCCGCCTGGGCGCTGGCCGAATACGGCTTCCGGGTGATCGTTGCCGTCTCGTTCAACCCGATATTTCGCGGCAACGCGGTTCGCAATGGCCTGGTCCCGATCGAACTGCCCGCGTCCGCGATCGCCGCGATCGCACACGAGACGGAGGGAGATCCGGCGACGCGCCTCGTGTCGGTCGATCTGCCGGCGGAACGGCTGACGATTTCCGGGGCGACCGGCTACGATTTCAGGCTCGAGCCGGAAGCGAAGGCGATGCTGATCGCGGGGCTGGATGCGATCGATCTGACCTGGCGGCACCGTGAAGCGATTGCGAATTTCCGGGCCGCGGATCACGTCAGGCGGCCATGGGTCTATCGGGGCCAGAGCGAGCGGCACTGAGGGATGTGCCCTGGGCCGCGGCGTTCCCGGGATGAGCGGGACGGTTTCGCGGATAGGGGGCTGGCGGACACCGCGAGGGGTTCATGGGCGAGGCGGCTGCCTGGACCGGGCGGCGTTGCGGCCTGATGCCGGGATGGCGCCCCGTACGGGATTCGAACCCGTGTACCCAACGTGAAAGGCTGGTGTCCTGGGCCTCTAGACGAACGGGGCGGCGGGCGGGGTTTAGGGGCCACCCCTGTTTCGGTCAAGGCACCGGACGCAACCCTGTGGCGCCACCGCGACCCGTGGCGCGCCGGAGGGGCACGGCAGGCTGGTCAGACCGGCGAGGCGCGGTGCGCGGGCGCCAACGTGTCGCGCTGCCAGGCGGAGCGGGTGAGCGCTGGCCGCTCGGTTGGGTGGCTCTGGTCCACCGCGGCGGTTTGGTGTGGCCGCGTGGGCGGGACGGCCACCCGATGCGCGTGCGCGTAATAACTGGCGGCAGCCGCCGCCATCAGTGGCAAGGTCACACCAAGCGCGAGTTCGATCCGATGCCAGGTCATGGTCCGCCTCCGTATTGCGTGCCCGATCCATCGACGGGATGGAGGGTGAGCTTGGCATCAAGACTGTTGCCGGCTTATGGCGGTATTATGTCGATGCGTTCAGAAATCGTGAAATATTCGGGATGCCCAGACTATTCGTGCAACAGAATGTAATCCATCGCGGCTGGGAAGGTGATCTGGTTCTGAACGGTTCCGGGCGGGAAAGGCGGCACGTGGGCCCCGCGGAATTCGCTGACCCAGGCGGCGTCGAGGCGGGACGAGCCGGTGCTTTGCAGCAATTTCACCGCCAGCACCCTGCCGTCACGGGCGATCGTGAGTTGCAGGACGCAGCGGCCATCCTCGTTCCGCTCGACCGCGCTCATCGGATAGTATTTGTGCTCCTCGACATATTCGGTGAATTCGGCCCACCAATCCTCGCCCAGCTTATGCCGCGCCTCGGCATAGCGGGTCATGATGTTGCTGTTCTGGTCATTGGGCGCCATCGCCAGGTTGATGCCGCGTTTGAGATGACCCTCGCTGGCGGGAGGGGGGGCGTTGCCTTGCAGGGAAAACGCCATCATCGGGCGGCTGAGCGTGGCGAAATTGCGTGGCACGGCGGGGTGTGCCGGGGTGGCGCGGGGGCGTGGGGGCGCGTGGGGATGGGTTTGCGGCAGTATGCCGCGCGGCGCGGTAGGTAGCGGCACGGCCCGCGGCGCGGCGGGAGGCACCAGGGGCGTGGCCGGGCTGGGTGGTGAGGGCCTGGCCGTTGGCTGAGGTGGCGTGGGCCGCGGTGC